>NZ_DHYX01000063.1:0-46128 GCF_002414285.1 Clostridium sp. UBA5119
TATTTATTTTTTGAAGATGCCTTAAGTAAAAATACTTCTTAACTTATATTTATAGTAAATCTTGAACCTAATAATATACTTTGCTATTCTATTATTAAATCATATTTTAATTATTATAGGGATTATATTTTATAAAAGGAGAAATATTTATGACTAATTATACTAAAGATATTACTAAGGCCTTTAATGAAAAATTAGATGAAACTTCAATAGAATTAAGAAGAAAGGTTCAAGGCTTCTTATATGATAACTGTGAGTCTATTTTTAAGAGAAGTACACTACCCACACCAGCAGAAAATTATAATGAAAGTGATTTAACTAAACTAGTGGATATAGTAGACAAGTATAGTGAAATATATAAAGATTCAATAGGCATAATTAATGGTACAAAAGTAGATTTAAATCAACGTGAATGTATAGCCTGTACAAGATGTACTAAATATTGTCCTAGTGGCGCCCTTGAAAAAATAAACAAAGAATTAGTACTACATGAGGACAAGTGTTTAAGGTGTGGAAATTGTATTGGCAACTGTTCATTCTTAGCCCTATCTTCAGCAGGAACAGGATTAACTATTTATATTAATAGTGCAGAAGTAGACTGTCCTGCACACATATTACCTAAATTTTATGGCATATACGAAATTCCTAAGGTAATGGATAAACTTTTATCCTTTTATAATACTCATAAAATCAAAGGGGAGACCTTTGCAACTACTGTTTATAGAATAGGTTTTAACGACCTTTTAAATTATATTGAAGACTAAAAAGAAAGCCCAGAAAGGAACTAACCTTTCTAGGCTTTCTGTATTATTATCTAATAAGTAAGTAAATAAATCCTAAAAATAAAGCAACAATAATTCCAGTAGCTATCATATTCGCTTTAAAAGAGTGGTTATAAAAATACTTCTCTGTATCAGCACTTCTTCCCTTAAACTCTGAATCCTTAGCATTGGCTCTTTTAAACAAATCCACTGACATAATACCAACTCTATTCAATTTAAAACATTCTTTATATTCTGTTAATTATACCACTTGGTGCAATGAAAAAAACTATTAATACCTAAAAGTATATAAAAAGTACTTATAAGTTTATATAGTATTAATTGCCGTATAATAATTCTTCTCTTCTGATTTTACATATTCTAAATTCTTTCCTATACTTTGAAATAAATGATCAAAATAAGTTGTAAAATCTCCTTGAAGAGTTTTTAATAGTTTTTCTTTTATTAAGGCTACATTATTATAAAGTTCTTCCTTTTTTCTTTCCAATGCCTTAAAGTCACAGTAATATTCACCTTTGAATATACTATCTTCTTTAAAATCCAACTGAAAATACTCCTTTAAAATATCTTTTTCATCCAAAATTAATATATTAGATATATCTATACAGTACTTCTTTAGCTCATTATAATTACCATACAGCTTATTCCATTTATTATATAAATCCATAATTAAGCCTTGATTATATACTTTTATATTTCCTCCATAGCTATCTATAGATTTAAAAACATTAATACCACTGATAGATTTCATATTATCCATGAGTATATCTATAATAGACTTATAATAATTATCCTTTATGGACCTTAATGAAGACTTAACAATTTCACAAGTTATATAATTAAACTTATCTTGAAAACTTCTACACATGGCATAAAACGCTTCTTCACTATTTATATAATAAATTAGTCTAGTAAATTCATTATAAAATATACTGTTTATATTGAGTTCTATTTCATCTGTTATTTCATCAAAGCTAAATTTACTTATATTCATCATCATATTTAAAAAGTCATGCTCTAAAGAAAACACCTTATATCCTATGGTATATTCTCTATTTCCCATAGATTTATCATAAGTAGTTGTATATTCTATTGACTCTCTTCTAATTAAATTTGATTCACAAATTTCTTTGGCTAAATATTTATTTAACTCTTTTTTATAAACTTTTATTCTTTTAGTAAATTCATCTCCAAAAGCTTCATTAATTAAGTTAAGTAGTACCTCTATAAATTCTTTCCTTACTACTTCTGATATCTTTTCTTTTAAAACATCTAAGGAATTTAAAATCTCATCTTCTTTAATAATTATTTTATCTGAAATATCACCCTTATTTAATATATCTTTTCTCCTTAAATCAATTATTAATTCTTTGAATGTATTCCAAATAACCCTATGATAAGATTTTATTTCTTTATCTAAAGCACCCATTACAATGTTTTTAAGCTGAACAACTCCTATTTCTATGTATGATAATGTTCCTTCCATATCCTCATAAACATATCTATTTAGTTCATTATATATTTCTTTCTCACCATGTTTCATCTGAAATGTATACACCTCTAGCTCACATTTCTTTTTAAATAGATTTAACCTAGAATTTATATTTTTTTCTATACTATCTAAAATATCATGGATGAATTTCTTATCTATTTTTACTTCCTTACTTAAAGCATGGCTACTTACCTTATGATCTTCACTAGTATGTACTTTATGAAAAACCTCTTCAATTCTTTCCTTTTCTTCTACTATAACAAAGGTATTAAAATCACCAATGAATTCCTTTGTCATAGACTCTGTAATAGAGCTATCATATTTAAAATAGCTTGAAAACTCTTTCTGTAAATATTCAAATATCTCTACAATATCTAGATATAAGTTTATTTGATTATACAATGAAGTTACTAGTGTTTTATTTGCCTCTTCCATAAGTACTCAACTCCAATACTTTAATTGAATAACTTATTCTACAAAATACATAAAATTCCTTGTTTCAAAAATAATTTACTACAAAAGTCTATTAATATTCTGCTATAATTATAATGAAAGGTATGCCTCATTTTATGGCATACCTTTTCTGTTATTCTACTTCAACTTCTTTATCTAGTGAAAATAAGTATAAGTATTTCCTTACTTTTTCTTTCTTAAAGGCATCTTTTATAGCTTTACTATAATAATCTAATTGCACTTTATATCTTTCTTTAATTTCTTCTATATTATCTTCTCTTACATAATCAGTTTTATAGTCTAAAATTATGCCTTCTTCTCCCTCTTCAAAGTAACAGTCTATAACTCCTCTTAAAAGCATCTTTTCTTCTAAGTAATTTTCTTTACTAACATTAGGATAAATAGTAGAAGCATTGATTTCCACTCTAAAAGGCAGCTCTCTTTTTAAAGAGTTTTCTTTAAAAGCTTCTATTACTTTTTTCCCTATGTTACTCTGTAAAAACTTAAGAATTTTATCTGCCTTCACTGATTTTGCTGCCTCAAAGGTTATTAGCTCCTTCTCTACCATGGTACTAATTTGCCTTGTAAGGTCATCTTTAGTAAGATCGCCTCTTAGGTCTAATCTTTGCATTATATTGTGATAAGCAGTTCCCACCTCTGATGGAGTTAACCCTTTTTTTTCTTGAAGAAATAGTGGTGTTTGCATTAGAGGCCTAAACTTTCTCGGTCCTTCTACTTCATCTCCATAGGTTATAGTTTTATAGTTATCTTCATCTAAACCATCACCTTCTATATAAAGATTATTTTCTCTATTGGCTTCTGGTAGCTTATTGTGAAGCTCCTTTAACTCTGTAACAGTGATTACAGTAGGCAGCTTTGTTGATTCCTCATATTTATAAGCAAATTCTAATCTTTCTTTAATTAATTTATAATAATCTTTACTTTTATCATCATTATCATTATCTAAAAGTCTATTTATTTTTTCCTTTACTGGCACTTCTTCTAAGGCTGCATCCTCTATTTCTTCAAAAATTTCTCTAGGATATATAGCTACCTTAAACCTACTATCATTTTCTTTAAAATCTTCCTTTAAAATATTTTCATTATAATGCCTTAGGGATTCTCCACCTTTATGATTTATAAGAGAAGCTCCTATCCAATCCATATAATTTTTTTGATTTTTTACATAGGTTGATTTTATACTTCCACCTTCAGCTATACCTGCCCCAGACCATTTTTCAATTTTCTTATCTAGAGCCTTATCACTTCCAACTAATATTAATTTTTCCTTTGCTCTAGTTAGTGCAACATATAAAAGTCTCATCTCTTCTGACTTGTTTTCCCCTTGAATTCTTTTGCTTATAAACTCTCTTTGAGGTGTGTTATAACTAACTCTATTATCTAAATCAATATAAGTAGGTCCAAAACCTAATTCATGATGGAATAGTATCTTTCCTTTTAAATCACCTTCATTAAATCTCTTTCCAAGGCCGCAAAGAAATACTATAGGAAACTCTAAACCCTTACTTTTATGAATACTCATGATTCTTACTACATCCTCATTTTCTCCTATGATTTTAGCACTTCCCATATCTTCACTACTAGTTTTTATATTACTTATAAAGTTTATAAAGTTATATAATCCTCTATAGCTAGTTCTTTCAAAATCCTTAGCCCTCTTAAACAAAATTTTTAAGTTAGCCTGTCTTTGCTCTCCTCCAGGCAATGCTCCCACATAACCGTAGTAGCCTGTATCCGTTATGATTTCCCATATGAGCTGATTTATAGGGGTATATTTACTTTTTAATCTCCAGTTATTTATTTTACCTAGGAAGGTTTTTATTTTTATTTTTAGGCCAGTATTATTATAGATTTCTTCCCAAGTATCACTAAGGTTTTCATCTTCATAATCCTTTTTCTCATAATCTAAAAGGCCTACCATGGAATGATAAAAACTCACATTTTTATTAGAAATTCTTATATCTGCTAACTCTTCTGTAGTGAATCCACCAATAGGTGACCTTAATACAGCAATTAGAGGAATATCTTGTATTGGATTATCTATAATTTCTAAAGCACTTATAACTGTCTTTACTTCAAGAGTATCAAAATACCCCCCTCCTCCTTCTGAGAAAAGCGGAATTCCTACTCTTTTAAATTCTTCTATAAATATAGGAGAAAGCTTATTACTTGACCTTAAAAGAATAACCATATCCTTATAGGTAGCTCTTCTATAATCATCTAAGTTCTTATCATACACCTTTAATGAATTTTCCCCATGATGCTCCATTAGCTCTCTTATTCGTTTTGCCACAAATCTAGCTTCTAGCTGCATGGAATCTAGTTCTTCTTTATCCAGTTCTTCCTTACTACTTGTAATATCACTTTGTTCTTGAAGCTCTTCTTCTATTTCATTATCTTCATTAGCTTCATTAGCTTCAATATCTTCATAATCAAGGTTTATAAGGTTAAATTCCATCTCTCCACCAATATTACCTTCACCTAAAAACTCTTTATAACTGGCTCCAACCTTAAGCTCTTCACCTTCATCATAGGCTAGTTCCCCTACATCCTCACTCATAACAGCATTAAAGATATAGTTTATCCCACCTATAACCTCTCTTCTACTTCTAAAATTTTTATGGAGAGTAATAAGAGCATTATATTCATCTCCATTTTTAGTGTAGGTTTCCTTCTTATTTTTAAATAGCTCAGGCTTTGCCATTCTAAACCTATATATACTTTGCTTTAAGTCTCCAACCATGAATACATTCCTTGTATCCTTTTCTGTTCTACAAATAAGATTGATTATTTCTTCTTGAACACTATTGGAATCTTGATATTCATCTACTAGTATTTCTTCAAATTTATCTTTAAGCTCTAAAGCAATGCTTGATGGTTTATTTTTCTCTTCCTTATCTCTTAAAATTTCAAGGGCAAAATGTTCTTGATCATTGAAATCTATGATGCCTCTTTCTCTCTTTTTCTTATCAAAGATATCTTTAAATTCTATTACTAGATTTGAAAGCTCCTTCATTAGTGGATAAAGCTTTTTAGTAATTTTTATATTTTCCTCAGAAGTAGCATTTAATATCTTACTCTTTACCTCCACATATATTTCCTTAGTAGCATCTCTTAAATCCTTTGCCTGCTTTTGTATTACCTTCTCTTCCTCCGTTAACTTTGTTAAAGTTGGAATTCTTCCAAAGGCAGTTTCCTCAATATATTGTCTATCTTCCTTTAGTTCACCTTCAATTATTGATAAAGTTCTCTCTAATATTTCTCCATCATTTTCAAAGGTAGCTTTATATTTATCAATAATAGGATTATTTAGTACAAAATCTAACCCTTCGTTATTTATTTCTAAAGCATTTATTATATCTTCTCTTAACTCCTTTAATAAGGCATCCTTAAAAGGTAAGTTCTCAAAAGAAAAATCTTCACCTACATTGAAAATTTCCGATTTAGCTTTTAACCAAGCTATAGGATCACCCATACTCATAGAAAAGTTATATAATCTTAGTACCATTTCTGCCAAGGCTCTATCGCTTTTATTATCACAATAACTCTCTACTAGCTCTATAAATTCCTCTTTTCCTTCAATATATTTCCCTTCCATAAGTTCTTCTAAGGCTTCTACCTTTAAAAGATTTATCTCTGTAGTATCCCCAACTCTAAAGTTTGGTTCTATATCTAATTGATGAAAGTTATTTTTAATAAGGTTTAAACAAAAGGAGTGAAGAGTTGATATACTTGCCTTATTAAGAAGTATTAATTGAGTTTGTAGGTTTCTATTATTAGGCTCTTCCTTAATTCTTTTATTAATAGCTTCTCCTATACGTTCTCTCATCTCTGCAGCTGCTGCATTAGTAAAGGTTACTATAAGTAATTTATCAATATCCACAGGATTATCTCTATCTGTGATAATTTTTATAATTCTTTCGACTAAAACTGCAGTTTTTCCCGAACCTGCTGCTGCAGACACTAATGTGTTTCTATATCTAATATCAATGGCCTTTTGTTGATCCTCTGTCCATTTAACACTACTCATTACTTTCACCACCTTTTCCCTCTACTTCTAGCTGCTGAAGAAGTTCTTTTTTATTTCTTCTAGGCATTACTTTAAAATTATTAATCCCCATGGTTTCATCAAACTGACATATAGAAGAAAACTCACAAAATTCACAGTAATAGCTCTTTCCATTTTTACATGGAGTTACTTCTATAATTCCCTCTAACATATCTTCACAGATTTCTCTAACCTTTTCCTTCATGTGACTTCTTAGCGCGTTAAAACCTTCATAGGTTATTACTGAGCTATTATTCTTTGAAAACTCTGCTTCGTCACTACCCTTTTTAGGTTTATTTAAAGCTACAGGAATTATAGATGAGGTTCCTCCCTTTTCTATGGTTTTATCCATTTCCTTAATTACCTTTAAATCTCTTATGACGATTCCCTTCATTTTTAACGCCTTTAACACTTCTTCTTCTAAATTCTCCATGGTAAGTTTTTTAGACCCATCCATTATTGGGTCATCCACAGAAAGATATACCATAGCGCTTGGCATGGTTCTTCCTTTTCCTTCTGATACCACTGGTCTTTTAGACATTTTCTCTTGTTCAAGGGTTAAAATTGCATCTAAATAAGTTAGCAACTGAATTTTTAACCCATTATATACATCGTTTATATCTAGGTCTATTTTTCCTGTTTTATAATCCACAACTCTATAATAATTAACCCCATCTATAGAGGTTTTATCCACTCTATCAATCTTTCCTTGTAATTTTACTACTTCTCCTGTGGATAAGGTTATTGGTATTGGTGGATAATAATCATCTTTTTCAAAGCCAAAGGAAATTTCATAGCCAAGAGGTTGAAAAGTTCCCCTTTCCATCTGCTCATTAATGATTAACACCATTCTATATAAAATTCTTTTTACCCTTGTAGCTATATATTCATATCTCTTAGAACTTTTTAAAATTCTATGCTCCTCCGAATTTGTAAGCTCTGATATAACATCACTTATAACCCTTTCACAAAATTCTTTATCTAAAGTTCCCCATACCGCTTTCTCCTTCTCTACTCTTTTAGAAAACTTATCAAGGCCTTCATGAATTAGATTTCCAAAATCAAGGGGTGCAAAAGTATAAATCTTTCTTTCCTTAGCTTTAAGACCATACTTTACAAAATAACCAAAGGAGCAATTGGCGTAGGCTTCTATTTTAGATACACTAAGACTTTTTCCGTACAATTGCCTTATTTTATCTTTACCTATAGCTTCTATATGATTTTTATAGGTAAAGCCACTTATTACCTTAAGAAGTTTTTCTCTATATTCTGGCTCCTGATAATAATATCTATATATTTCCTTCCAAAGGTCTGTTATCTCATCTCTTTCTACATATTCATGGAGCTTTTTTATTAAGTTATTAAAGGTAGGAGTTTTTCCTACTATGACTTTTCCATCTTCTTCCACTTCATCCTTTAATATATCTGTATTCTCCAAAACATTAGGAAATAAGACTTTTAGCCTTGGAATCACCATGGAATATCTTTTAGTCTTTCCTTCTAAATCAGCAATTGGATAAGTAACATATAATATATTACTTGCAATACTTAGTAAATTGTATATTAAATATTGTTCTCCAAAGGCTAGTTCAAAGCTATTATCTGCCACACTTATATTATTATTTTTAAATACTATTCTATCATTATCATTAAACAAACCTTCATCACCTGTAATCCTTGGAAGTACCCCATCATTTACACCAACAACTATGGCTACCTTTACCTCTTGAGCCTTTATTCTCTCAGCACTTCCTACCACTACTTGATCCATAGATGTGGGAATTAACCCCATTTTATTATGGGATATCCCCATAGATAGGATATTATTAAACTCTTCAATGGTCACCACTTCTTCTCCAAGAATATCTACAAACTGGTCTAAAAGCTCTATAAGCATGTTCCATATACTACTATATTCATCCACTAATAAAAGATTATTATCTCTTTTAAATTCCTCTATATATTCATTAACATTTTCATAAACTTTATTATCAACTAAGAATTTATAAAGACTTGAGCAAATATCTTTAACCTTATGTTTACCTTTTAATTTCTCCTCTAATTTAATGAGAGGCTCTATTCCTTTATTTTTTATTTCTATTATATTCTCATACCTAGAACTCTCTCTCCAATACTCCTCATTATCATCTATCCATTTTTTCCTAGTTTTAATGCCATACTCTAAAACATAATTTTATAGTAAATCTACTTCTGATGATGATAAATTTGCAAAACCACTTTTAAAGTAATTAACTATGGAATTATCTCTAAATCCTTTAGAAAATATGTTTAAAAGTGAAGTTATATATACAACCAATGGATTTGATGCTATATCCTCCTTATCATCAATAAAAAATGGAATATCATATTCTTCAAATATTACTCTAACTATGTCCTTATAATTCTCCAAATCTCTACTTATTACTATAATGTCCTTATATCTAAAGTCCTTCTCTCTAACTAGTTTCAAGATTTCTTTGGCTACATACTCTACTTCTCCATAGGGATTCTGAGCTTTAAATATACTTATATTTTTTGTAGGAGCTTTTAATGCTTTCCCCCTATTATTAAAGTAGTTTTCCTCTAAGAAGGATAATTCCTCACTTTCTTTAAATCTATGTCCAATGTATAAATGAAGATTATTTTTAGGATAGTATCCATAATCTTGTGCAAGTTTCGTAAGTTTTTCTTCTGTAGTATAAATTGGATAAAAAGGATTAGTATCCTCATTTTTATCTGCGACCTCATCCCCACCATAAGGTATTGTTATATTGACATTGGTACAAACGCTTAAAAGTTTTCCTATGATGTCATATTGCTGAGGAGTGAAGCCACTAAATTCATCTATCCACACTTCTGCTCCCTTTAAAAACCTACTTTCTTCAATCTTCCCTTTTAAAATAGTTAAATTATCCTCAGGATCAAAATATCCTTCACTAAGTTTATCTTGAAACTTTGAATAAATTGCTTCAATATCACTTAACTTATCCACTAGTAGTGAACTTTCATCCACATTTTCCTTTAAATCTTTAAGAGTCTGTGGAGTAATTTTATGTCTTTTAAATTCGGTAAGTACTCCTATGATTTTATCTATAAAACCTTTTTGTTTTGTAGCTTGTTTAAATATGCTAAGTTCATCTTTTGCCTCATCTATAGCTCTTCCTACAATTATTGCTTTTCCTGTATCATTCATGTACTTATGAGTTACTCCACCAACTTCATTAAAAATAGTAAAAGCTAATCTTTTAAAGCTTAAAAGATGTACATTATTTATTCCAGTGGCACCAATCCTTTCAATGAGAGCCTTCTCTGCTCTAAAGGATAACTGCTCTGGAACTATTAATATTAATGGAGCTTTATTATCAAAGGATTTTTCATAGATTTCTTCAATACAGGTATAACTCTTACCTGTACCTGCTCTGCCGTAAATAAATCTAATTCCCAAAATCTCACTTCCTAACTTTTAAATGTCTTTATATATTTCACAATTTCTTATAATCACTTTCTTCCTTTATTATTACCTAATTATAACATAAGCCAATGATTATTTTTTAATATCATTAGCTTATTTATGAGTATCTAAACATCTCTATACTTACCCATTATTCTAATTAAATCAAAAAGAATAAATCTATTGATTCTTTCTATTTTAATACAGCTTTTCTCCCACTCTTAAAATAGAAAANNACTAGTTAACTAGTTATATATTTATATAGTTTCCTAGGTAACTAGTTTCATATAAAAATAGCTCTATATATACCTATTTATCTAAATATATATATTATATGAAAATATGATTTTAAGTATTTCGTGTAATATTTAACAAAATTAGACCTTAATAATTAAAAATGAATACTTTCATTAGTTTTTTAATTAAAAATTTAATCAGCCTTTATACATTGCAAAATATTTAAATTAGGGGTAAACTAGTATGGAAGAAAATTTTTTATTTATGGAGGGTTTAACATATGAATAAACTTATTTCAATTGATGAAGCAGTTGCTAAAATTCAAGATGGAATGACTGTTATGATAGGTGGATTTTTAGCTGTAGGTACTCCAGAAGCTATTATAGATGCTTTAGTTAAAAAAGGCGTTAAAGATTTAACTATCATAGCAAACGATACTGGATTTCCAGATAGAGGTATTGGTAAGTTAATAGTTAACAAACAAGTTAAGAAAACTATTGCATCACATATTGGTACAAACAAAGAAACTGGAAACCAAATGAATTCTGGAGAAATGGAAGTAGAATTATCACCTCAAGGAACTCTTGCTGAAAGAATTAGATGTGGCGGAGCTGGTCTTGGTGGATTCTTAACTCCAACTGGTCTTGGAACAATTGTACAAGATGGTAAAGAAGTTATTACTGTTGATGGACAAGAATACATTCTTGAAAAACCTCTTAAAGCAGATGTTGCTCTTTTATTCGGTTCAAAGGTTGATAAAAAAGGAAACGTATACTACAATCAAGCAACAAGAAACTTCAATCCTTTAATAGCTACTGCTGCAGATACTGTAATCGTTCAAGCTGAAGAGCTTGTAGAAGTTGGAGATATAGATCCAAACGTAGTTATGACACCATATATCTTTGTTGACTATATAGTAAAGGGGGAGAACTAACATGGATAAGAACATGATAAGAGAAATCATTGCTAAAAGAGTTGCAAAAGAACTTAATGATGGAGACGTAGTTAATCTAGGTATAGGTCTTCCAACAATGGTAGCTAACTATATACCAGAGGGCATAGATGTAACATTACAATCTGAAAATGGATTCATAGGAATTGGAGCTGCTCCTGCGCCTGGAGAAGAGCAAAAGGACTTAGTAAATGCTGGCGGACAACATGTTACTGTTATCCCTGGAGCTGCATTCTTTGATTCTTCTGCATCTTTCGGAATAATCAGAGGCGGTCATGTTGCTGCTACTGTACTTGGAGCTTTAGAAGTTGACCAAGAAGGAAACCTTGCAAACTGGATGATTCCTGGTAAAATGGTTCCTGGAATGGGCGGAGCTATGGACCTAGTTGTTGGAGCTAAAAAAGTTATAGTAGCTATGGAACATACAGCTAAAGGTAATCCAAAAATATTGAAGAAATGTACACTTCCTTTAACTGCTGCTCATCAGGTAAACTTAATTATTACTGAAATGGCAGTTCTTGAAGTAACTTCAGAAGGTCTTGTTCTTAAGGAACTTGGACCAGAAGCTACTATTGAAGATGTAAAAAATGCAACACTTGCAGATCTTATAATCCCAGAAAACGTTAAGAAAATGGAATTATAATTTTACTTAAAATAATTAATTAAAGTCTATTGGTAATTAAAAATAATTACCAATAGACTTATGTTAGAAAGGAATTTTTTATGCCACCTTACAAAAATTATGCAGAAGATCAAGTTGAATATGTTTTAAAAAGTGTGCTTAAAGATTATCCTAATATTTGTACTTGCCAAAAGTGCCTTGATGATATGTCTGCTCTTGCCCTAAATTCTATAAAACCCAAGTATGTGGTTAGTGAAGAAGGTAAAATTTATACTACTGCTTTAAATGAAATTGACAAGCAAGAAGAAATTTCTATAACCGCTCAAGTTATTAGAGCTGTAGAAAAAGTTTCAACAAATCCTAAACACCATGAATATAGATAAGGTAAGAGACCCTATGATTAACTAATTGATTAGATCATAGCGGTCTTATTTTTTTATTTATTTTCATTGCTTTTATACTTTTCATATATTTCTTTTACATATATAGTTAGCTTTTCTTTATCATTATATTTAGGATCTTTAATAACCATTTCTAATAATCCATCTAATATTTTTCCTATTACTACGCCTTCTTTTACCCCTAAATTTATTAAATCTTTTCCTGTAATTTTCAAGTCAGACTTCCTATATGCTTCTTCATTTTTCATAATTTCATCTAAAATTAATTCTATTCTCATCTTATTTAAATTGAATTGAGTTATCATTTCTAAGTTTTCTTCTTTTAAAAATATTTTTGTTATATATTTTATAATTATTAATTCTCCTAATACATCTAATCCTGTCCCTTGTAATAGTCTTTTAATATATACTTTATCTTCATAAATTGGAGTATCATAATATGCTATAAGTGTACTTACATTCTTTATTGTCCTATTATCATAATGAAGTTCTTTAAGAATTTTTTCACATTTAATGCTTATCTTTATGTCTTGTTTAGGTATTAACTTAGATGTATCCCCTTTATAATCAATTCTTATGTTACTTTCATATTTATTACTTTTTAATATATAGTACAAAAATACAGTTAATCGCACATAAAGTTTTTTAGGACATCCTTCTATAACCTTAATACATTCTTTTACCTTAAAGGAATCATAAATATATTTTTCTTCATATTTATATAGATAAGGTACTAATATAGGCATAATCCCCATACTAATCATATATTTAATTCCATCACCAGGATAATCAGATAGTATTAGCTTATTTAACTCTACAATTATTCTCTCCCTAGAAATTTTCTTAAGATACTCCTTATTATTCTCTATGGCAATTAGAGTTTCTTTTTCTATTTTGTAGTTTAACTGTGCCATAAATCTTAATCCTCGCATTATCCTTAATGAGTCTTCTTTAAATCTTTTATTTGGTTCTCCTACACATCTTATAACCTTACTTTCTATATCCTTAATTCCATTAAAATAATCTATTATTCCTATTTTATGATTATAGGCTATAGCATTTATAGTAAAATCTCTTCTTCCTAAATCATCTATAAGTTTTGAAGTAAATTCTACTCTATCTGGTCTTCTGCCATCAGAATAATCACTATCTACTCTAAATGTAGTTATTTCTACTGTTTCATTTTCCATTAATACTACCACTGTTCCATGTTCAATTCCTACATCTATAGTTTTTTTATCTATAAATATTTCCTTTATTTCTTTTGGAGTTGCTGAGGTACATATGTCCCAGTCATTAGGCTTTTTACCTATAATACTATCTCTTACACACCCACCTACTATGTAAGCTTCAAATCCATTTCTTTCTATGTCATTAATACAATTCTCTATATACCTTGGCATGTTAATATACATACTTATACCTTCTCCTCAAATACGCTTACTTAATTTTACAATGTAATTTCTTCCATAAAGCTGTTTACTATTAAATTTAAAATATAAAAAACAAAAAAAAATTTTCAAATTGTTACTATTTCGTAATGATTATACATAATATTTCCTTTATAATTATAGTATAAAACATAATAACTAATTAAAGGAGGTTCTTATGAAAAATACTTTATTTCATTCTAAAAAAAATAATAACTCACATGGTAAACTCTGTGTAATGGCTTCTATATTTTGCTTCATATTTATAGGAATTTCAGTCTTTGCTAATTCAAAGGAAAAAGAATACCAGTTTAAAAATAATGAATTATCTACTGAAATAGAATCCCTTAAAGCTACAAAGGATAACTTACATAAAGCAAATAAGAACTTGCTAGAGTCAAGTTCAGATTTAGATGCCTTACTTGACGAACTTGCTGAATTTAACAATTAACATAAGGAGCTAAAATCATGAATTACAATATTAATCTTGAATCATCAAAACGGAATATTAGAAGAAGAAAGAAACCTTCTATACTAAGTATTATATACTTATCAGCTTTATGTTTATGTTTTTTTATATCAATATTAGCAACAACAAAAATGTTTGTAGCTTCTAGTAATCAAAGTAATCTATTAAAAGAAATCGATTCTTTATCATCGTCTAACAAATCTATACTTGCAGAAAATATTAAGTTAGAAAAAGAACTAAGTGAAAAACAATCCACTTATGATAAGGCAATGTCACAAAAAAAGATTGCTCATTTAACCTTTGACGATGGGCCTTCATCTAATACCTTGAAACTGTTAGATGTACTTGACAAATACAATGCTAAAGCGACTTTTTTTGTAATATACAAAGACGGCTATGATGATATTTATAGAGAAATCGTTAATCGTGGACATGTTCTTGCTAATCATACATATAGTCATAATTATCAAAAGATTTATTCATCTACTAAGGCTTTTATTAGTGATGTGGAAGCTCTTGATAATAAGCTAAAAGAAATAACCGGTAAAGAACCCTCTAAAATTTTACGATTCCCTGGTGGTTCAAATACAGGATATATGAGTGAACATAAAAATATGCCTCATTGTATTTTTAAAGCTCTAAAAGACCGTGGGTACACCTATTTTGACTGGAATGTTGATTCTTCAGATGCTACTAAGGTAACATTAGATGAAAAAAGTATAATAAAAAGTGTTCTTGATGGTAGCTCTAACGTTAATACAGCTAATATATTAATGCATGATACAAACTTCAAATATACCACATTAGATGCAATGCCAAAAATTCTTGAAGGTTTAGAAGCTCAAGGATATGTATTTAGACCTTTAAATCATGATTCAGCTGCTATTCGTTTTATAAATTAACAATTGAATTTTATAACTTTAACCAATTACAAAGTCTATTTATAAGAGTTGTTTCAAAATAATTCACTAAATCTTACTAAGTATTGAACTTGTACTTTAATAAAATTTAGCTTATTTTGAGACAACCCTTTAGTTATTTTATATGCTAATATTCCAAAATATTTTCTTTTCTCTTATTAATTTTCCCCATTATATATACAGCTAGAATTCCACTTGCAAATCCAACTACTGCTCCACCTAACACATCAGAAAAATAATGAACATACAAATATATTCTAGAAAAACCTATTAAAACTGCCAAAGATATAAAATAAAACTTATATCTCTTAATATATGTGGAAAGTACATATGCTACAGCTATAGAAGATGCAGTATGACCTGATGGAAAAGAAAAGCTAATAGGTAGCTTTATCAAAGGATTATCTATAGGATATGCAATAATGGGTCGTACTCTCTCCACTAAATGCTTTATTACTCCCTCTGTTAAAATTGTGCCTATAGATATTGCTAGTAAACTTGTTATTCCTACTTTTCTATATTTTTTAGTACATATAAAAATAATGCTAATTGTTATCCATATAAACCCTGCATCTCCCAGCCTTGTTATGAATGGCATTATAGCATCAAAAATTTTATTCTGTAATCCAAAATGTATAGCATCAGTTATTCCCTTATCTATTCCGTATAGCCATTGATTCATTAGTTTATCCCTTTCTTAACTAATCTTTTCTATATTTTATTTTTTAATTACTATTAATTACTATTAATTGCTATTAATTGCTTCTAACTTTAATTGAATATGTCCTTAATTCCAATAATCTCTTCAATATATGGTTTTCCACTAGAGGTGTATATATTTTTTAATTCAGATACTGTTACGCCCTTTATTCCTAAGTATATCTTTTCTTTATTAACCTGTTCCCTCTGCCCTTTATTTTTCTTTTCATAATCCTTTTTATTTACAAATACTCCTATTACATCGTGAATTATATAATGACCATTTTTATAATTTCCTATGAACATAGCTACATGCCCATTCAGAAATATAAGGGTTCCAGGTTTCAAGCTATCTAATATTTTCATTCTTTCATGATAAGTCATTTCTTTATGAACAAGCAATGTTTTCCCAACAGATTTTTTTAATTGATCACCACTATTTCTTGGAAATTGTATTCCAAAACTTCTAAAGGTATCTATAATAAGGGAAGAACAATCTCTTCCATTGAATTCTCCACCCCACCCATACCTTTCTCCTTGGAATTTAAATATTTGTTTTAATATATTACTTCTACTACATTTTAAATATCCTCTACGAACATCTTCATTATATGGAATTAAAATATTAGTAAACTTTAATTCACCATTACTTTCTCTTAGCGGATATTTAATTATATAATTACCTTCACTATACATATCATAAATTAATTCTTTCTTGCTCAAATTAGTTTCTATAGGTAGTTTTACTCCCATATCAATATCTAAATTTCTTAATGCCTCTATAAAAGGATTATAACCGAGATTTATCTTTTTACCTGTAACTACAATGAAATCTTTGCATTTACAATATTCTTCTATTTCTTTTTTACTTCCAAGAGCTATATTATCTTTTTTAATCCATCCTGAATAATTATAGGTTTTGCAAAAACACCATTTTCCATCTTTACTAAAAGCATATATAATACAAGGTTCCGCTGCATATATAGCACTTTCCATAAATCTGTCTAAATCATATTCTTTATCCCCCTTAAACACTCTATCACTAGTAGGAAATGTTCTTATACTTCCCCTCTTTACCACCAATCCATATTCTATAGAAATCTTGTCCTTTATTTCATTTAAATTCATATTATCAATAAGTTTATCATAATATTCCTTGTTTACTTTACTACCATTCTTGTATCTATCACCTTCTGGAATCTTGCTTATACAATTTATCATAGTAATTACATATTCTTTAGCTACTTCATTCTCCTCATTAAATATATCATAAATATATCCATTTTTAATTCCTTCAGCATTGTATTTTTCTATTTCATCCTTAGTGAGAATAATATCTTTACTTCTCTTGCATAATTTTATCCATAAATCACTATAGTACATTTCATCCATAACATTTAGATTAGTATTACGATTCATTGTATATCCTCACCTCTAATTATATATTTTTACTTAAATATTTCTTGATTTTAAGCAATCCTTAATATAATTATACTATTTATTTTCCTAACATATTATAAATTTACATAAATATAAATTAAATGTAATCCTTTCTTGTTATTCTTTATTTACTTGACAATTTGTATTGACATTAAACATATATATGCTAAAATAAAGTTAATAATTTCTGCATCATAACTCAAAATTTATGATATAATAGAATAGTAATTAATAATATTATCGCAATGAAGAGGACAGTAGATATGTCACTTTATTTACAGAGAGAAAGCATAGTAGCTGAAATTGCTTTTAAATAAATCATGTTGAAGACCACCTCTGAGTGACTCTAATAAAGTCCGTTAACTACGTTATAGTTTTTAAAGTGGTCCTTTATATCACTTTGTTAAATTAGTTATCTTTATAATCTAATTTTAATAAGTTTAAGGACAATTTGGGTGGAACCACGGGTATACCTCGTCCCTTTTCTTTATGAAAAGTGACGAGTTTTTTATTTTATATAAGATGAAACTCCATTTCACATAGGTTGGATGAAGTCAGTTCGAGGAACCAAATAAAAGATTTGGACTCTCACTTAAAGTTTTTGGCTAGAATATTAAGTATAGAAGGGAGATTTTTAAATGATTAAAATTACTTTAAAAGATGGATCAGTTAAAGAATTAGAAAATGAAATGAGTATTATTGAAATTGCAAAAAGTATTTCTGAAGGACTTGCTAGAGTAGCTACAGCTGGAACAGTAAATGGAAAAACTGTAGACCTTCGTTATATAGTTAAAGAGGATTGTGAATTGAATATTTTAACTTTTAATGAGGATGAAGGTAGAAGAGCTTTTAGACATACAGCTGCTCACATATTGTCACAAGCTGTTAAAAGACTATTTCCTGAAGCGAAACTTGCTATAGGACCTGCTATAGATAATGGCTTCTACTATGACTTCGACCTTGAAGGCGGATTTTCTAACGAAGATTTAGATAAAATAGAAGCTGAAATGAAAAAAATAGTTAAGGAAGATTTATCAATTGAATGTTTTCAACTTCCAAGAGAAGAAGCGATTAAATTTATGAAGGAACAAGATGAACCTTATAAAGTAGAACTTATAGAAGATCTACCAGAAGGCGAAATCATAACTTTCTATAAACAAGGTGAGTTTACTGACCTTTGCGCTGGTCCTCACTTAATGACTACAAAACCAGTGAAAGCTTTCAAGTTAACTAAACTTGCAGGAGCTTATTGGAGAGGAAACGAAAAAAATAAAATGCTTGCTCGTATTTATGGAACTGCCTTTACAAAAAAAGCAGAACTAGATGAATACCTAGAGGCTGTAGAAGAAGCTAAAAAACGTGACCACAATAAGCTTGGAAGAGAACTAAAGTTATTTACTACTTCTGAACCAATAGGTCAAGGTCTACCTCTTCTAATGCCTAAGGGTGCTAGAATTGTTCAACTTCTTCAAAGATGGGTTGAAGATGAAGAGCAAAAAAGAGGCTACCTTTTAACTAAAACACCATTAATGGCTAAAAGTGATTTATATAAAATATCTGGACACTGGGACCATTATAAAGAAGGAATGTTTGTACTAGGTAATGAAGAAAAGGATAATGAAGTATTTGCATTAAGACCTATGACTTGTCCATTTCAATTCACAGTTTATAAAGCTGAATCTAAAAGTTATAGAGACTTACCTCTAAGATATGCTGAAACTTCTACATTATTTAGAAATGAATCTTCTGGAGAAATGCATGGATTAATTCGTGTAAGACAATTTACAATTTCTGAAGGTCACCTTGCATGTAGACCAGATCAACTTGAAGATGAGTTTAAAGGGGTAGTTGACTTGATTAACTATATGCTTGATACTCTAGGTCTTAGAGAAGATATTAGTTATAGATTATCTCTATGGGATGAAAATAATAAAGAAAAATATATTGGAGAGCCTGAAGCTTGGAATGCAGTTCAAAATAAGATGAGAGAAATCTTAAATCATCTTGGAATTGAATATACTGAAGCTGTTGGTGAAGCTGCCTTCTATGGTCCTAAACTTGATCTTCAGATTAAAAATGTTCATGGTNNTACAGCTCAAATAGACTTCTCTCTTGCTGAAAGATTTGGAATGACTTATGTAGATAAGGATGGTCAAGAAAAATATCCATATGTTATTCATAGAACTTCTATTGGTTGCTATGAAAGAACGCTTGCCCTTCTTATTGAAAAGTATGCAGGAGCATTCCCAGTATGGCTTGCACCAGTTCAAGTTAAACTACTTCCAATCTCTGAGAAGTATCATGACTATGCTGATGAAGTTTATGCTGAACTTAAGAAAAATAATATTAGGGTTGAAGTTGATTACAGAGCAGAAAAAATTGGTTATAAGATTAGAGAAGCACGTAATGAAAGAGCTCCTTATATCTTAGTTGTAGGAGAGAAAGAAGCTGAAAATAAAGAAGTTGCAGTAAGAAGCCGTAAAAATGGAGATGAGGGTTCAATTTTTATAGATAACTTCATCGAAAGAATTGTCAAAGAAATTGAGAGTAAAGAAAGATAATAGAGTAAACAGACTTTAATGTAACTAAGGACTGAGAAAATCTCAGTCCTTTTATTATACTAATTTTTAACTCTATATGTAAAAAGAGCTATTTTAAAATAGATAGCTCCATATTAAAATAGCCACTTTCATTAACTATAAACTATAGTAATTCACTTGAGCTAACACTTCCTAAGAATGGTGGATGTTCCCCATTTTTAGGAATACCAATAACTGTTGCACATAGCAAAACAAAAACTCCTAGTACACACATTTTTTTACAGAACTTACTCATTTATCAAAGCACCTCCTTTATACATATTTTATCATTGAAGGAAACAGATTGCAATAAACTTTGTATCATATATAAACACTTTTCTGCCTTTTCATATTCTTTATTTTTAAAATAAAGTTCTTGAAGTTTAGTATAATATTTTATCTTCAAATCTGAATTATTAGTATTTTTCAAAACCCCAATAGCAGCTTCTATAACCTTTTCTAATTCTTCTTT
Source organism: Clostridium sp. UBA5119 (assembly GCF_002414285.1). Classification (NCBI taxonomy): domain Bacteria; kingdom Bacillati; phylum Bacillota; class Clostridia; order Eubacteriales; family Clostridiaceae; genus Clostridium; species Clostridium sp. UBA5119. The sequence continues at coordinate 20,469 of NZ_DHYX01000063.1, forward strand.
CATATTTAATTCACAGTAAATTTTCTCAAGAAGTTCATATCCCTTAAATATATACTCATAATCATTATATTCGTTAGCTTTTTCAATGCCCAGTTCTATTATCATTATAGCCTCGTCATAAAGCTTTTTACTAACATAAATATTAGCTTTTTCAATTAAAGTGTGAGATACATTTTTATTATCAACCTTATTCCTAATTTGTTGAGACTTATTATAGTAATCTAAAGCCTTGGATAATCTTTCTTCTCGTCTATATAAGGAACCTAGATTGTTATATATGAGTCCTAATAGCTTAGTGCTTTCCTTATCGTTTCTTTCCTTTACTATTTCAATTAATTCCTGAAGTATTGTAATTGCATTATCTATTTCATTTAATCCTTCATAACAGTTGGCCTTTAATATATTTACATAAACATAATTTAAAAATTCTTTTTCAAACTCAATCCTATTGATAAATTTATTTATAATATCTATAGCTTCATGAAATTTATTTATACAGCTATATGCTACTGATAAATTATATGTAGCATACCTTAAAACCTTTTCATCCTTAAACATCTCTGCATTATATATAGCTTTATTAAAATATACAATAGCCTCTTCATAATCAAGAAGTAGTGATTTAGAGTACCCTAATCTATTATAAACGTAACATATTTCAATATTTAGTTCTTCACCCCTTAAAATATCCATAGAATAAAAATAATTTTTATAGGCTTCTAGATATTGATTTTCTTCAAAATAAAGATCTCCCCTTCTTCTGTACACCTTGGCTTCAATTGAGTTTAAGTTATATCTTTCTCCAATATTCATAATTTGGTTTAACTCATCCATAGATAAATCATTTTTAAGGATTTTTTCGCAATATAATTTAGCATCCTCTTCTACACTTCTTGAAAAATAATCTTCTTCTAGCTCTAATTCAATATTTAATTCTTTAGCTTTTTTCATAAACTTTTCAGCAATAGTCGTTGATGCCTGTAATGTAATATTCCTTCTTCCATTCTCCAACAAACCTAAATATCCTCTGGTAAAATGAGAATCTTGAAATTCTTGCTGAGTCATTTTTAGTTGTTTTCTTAATAACTTTATTTTTTTATTTCCACTTAAAAACTCCACACTTTTCTCCATAGCCTTCTTATTAAACCCCTTCTATACCTAAGTTTTAATTTATTATTTTCTACTTCATCTTAAATCATATCATTTTTAAATTCATACTACAATAAATTGGATACTACATTTATATATAATATGTATCTCAAATACATATTATTCCATAAAAATATATTCTTTTTTTATATCTTCATAAAATTTTAAGCTGAAAATAAAAATTTATTTACAGGATACTACATTTTTCGAGATACAATATGTAATATTCATTGTTTCACTGTAAACTGTTAAAGTAATTTGACTTAAACTTTTTATAGCATTTTTGATACAAAAATATATAATAAAAGTATAATATTAATAAGGGGATGATTTTATGAACAAAAAACTAATCTCAATTCTTGCAACTGTAGCTTTAGCTGCAACCTTCACTTTTCAACCTGTAAATGTACAAGGCTTAGAAAAACCTACAAAAAATAAAGCAGATATCTTAAAGGAATTCAAAAATTTAAACAAAGGTAAGGAGAAAGTTCACATTGATAACAAAGATGGAATGAAACTATTTATAAGCGGTATCCTATCTGAAACTGTTAATCCATCTTCTAGTAGTGTTATTGATTTCTTAAATGAAAATATGTCACTATTCAATATGAAAAATATTAAAAATAACTTTTCTCTTATCACTGCTGAACAAGATGATTTAGGATTTACCCATATAAAACTTCAGCAAACCTTTGAAGGAAAAAAAGTTTATGGAAAAACTATAACTGCACATTTTGATAAAAATGGTACTATTACTGGACTAACAGGAACTTTAGAAAATAGAATATCCTCAGTAACTAAAAAGAATAATAAACCCCTTACTGCAGATAAAGCTATAGAAATAGCTAAAGCTTCTAAGACATTTACTGAATTAACAGAAGAAGTCAGAGCTGAAAATTATATATACTTCGACGATAAAAATGCTTATGAAGTTTATAAAATAAACCTTGCTTATGATCTTCCTGAAGTGGAAAGTTGGGAAATATTTGTAGATGTTTATAGTGGTGATATTATAAAAACAGAAAGTTTAATAAGAGAAGCTGGTCCAGTTACTGGTACAGGCATTGCTGTAAATGGTACTACTAGAGAGTTAAATTTATACCAAAATAAAACTAACTCATATCAATTAAAAGATACCACTAAACCTATGACTGGAACTATAAACACTTATACAGCTAACTATAGAACTACAACAACTGGTACGTTAATGACAAGTTCTAGTACTACAGTTTCTGATAAAGCCGCAGTAAGCGCCCATAGTTATGCAGAAGTTGTATATGATTTTTATAAAGATTTATTTAATAGGAATAGTTTAGATAATAGAGGCATGTCCTTAACTTCTGTTGTACACTACGGCTCTCGTTATAATAATGCCTTTTGGAATGGATATAAGATGGTTTATGGTGATGGTGATGGCTCCTATTTTGCACCATTATCAGGAGATCTTGATGTAGTTGCTCACGAAATGACTCATGGAGTAACTTCAAATTCTGCAGACCTCGCTTATGAATACCAATCTGGAGCATTAAACGAATCTATGTCAGATGTTCTAGGTGTTTTAGTACAAACCTACGACAAGTACAACGTTGCAAATGGTGGTCAATGGACATTCAATTCTTCTGATTGGGTAGTTGGAGATGAAATTTATACTCCAAAAGTATCAGGAGATGCGTTAAGAAGCTTAGCAAATCCAACACTATATGATCAACCTGCTCACATGAATAATTATCAAAATCTACCAAACACACAATCTGGAGACTGGGGTGGAGTTCACATCAACTCTGGGATTCCGAATAAAGCCGCTTATTTAGTTGCTCAAAATATAGGCTGTGAAAAAACTGCTCGTATATATTATAGAGCATTAACTGTTTATTTTAACTCTACTACAAACTTCTCTCAAGCAAGACTTGGTTTAATACAAGCTGCTACAGACTTATATGGAGCTAATTCAATTGAAGTACAAGCCGTATCTAATGCTTTAACATCAGTTGGAATTCTAGGTAACTAGCAGTACACCTATTTATAAAAATTTAAACTCTATATCTAGTATTATGATTAGATATAGAGTTTTTTATTTTGTTTTTATTTATAATAGGATAATGCCTTTTTACCCATCTTAGTCCATACTAACTTAAATGTGCTTTTATCAACCTTTGCATTTTTAACTCCAGTTAAAGGATCATTATAATATATTGAATTCTCATCCATCCCTGTAATTAATACTGCATGTTGAGTAAAATAAGAATTTATAATCGTTCCATTACTGGTCCAAGTATGAGAGACTTTTGGTTCTTTAAAAGTAGATGTTATCCACACTACAATTGGTCTTCCACTTGACAGTACATTTTCCAACTCACCATAATCACATCCCGTCAAATCTAGTGCTTTATCTGGTAAGTATTCATTTATTACTGGTGCAAGAGCCACAGGATCTATAGAATATCCAGGAGTTTTCCCTGTTATATCTCCAACGAATCCCTTCTTCGGATTTCCCCATTCTATTATACTACCTTTTGAGTCATATTTGATTGGAGTTGAATCTCTCTTTACTTTTCCAATTACAGAATCCTTACTAACGTTAACTCCTGCATAATTTAGCATCATAGTTAAAGATGTTGCCTCACATCCATTTTTATATTCTGGCAACTGATTAATTATAGCTACATCTAGATTTATTTGCTTTGATGCATTTAATGCTTTTTCTAATTCATCTTTCTTTCTCTGAAGCTCCTCTTCTTTTAATCGCTTTTCTTCAGCTTTTTTAGCTTCTGCTTCTTCCTTAGCTTTTCTTTTAGCTTCTTCTTTTGCTGCCTTTTCTTCTTCTTTTTTCCTTCTCTTTTCTTCCTTCTCAAGCCTAGCTTCTTCCTCTGAACTTATATAACTAACATTGCCCTTGCTAGCTAAAAAACTCATATGATCTTGAAGAGCACTAACCTTTTTGCTTTCACAAATATATATGTTAAATGTAATTACTAATGCTACAAAGGAAAGTGCTAATATAAACAATGTAAAAAGCCTTTTCATAGTACTCCCTCCTCGTATACAACTCCTATGGACTATTAATTAAAATCCACCTTTTTAATATTATCGTCAAGTTCTGATTGTACTTTAGGTGGTTTAGTTGCAATATATACAGCTGCTATAATAATTATTGAACCTATTATTTGACTAAATCTCAAAGTTTCTCCAAGTATAAAGAAGCTAAATATAAATGTAACTACAGGACATAGATTTAAGAATAAAGTAGATATACCTACATCTAATTCCTTAAACGCAAAATTATATCCAAAGTTTCCAAAAGAAGAGCATATTAATGCTAAAAATAAAAGATTTAAAATTATATTACCATTAATCATCTGGAAGTTTATAGTTTCAAAAGGTAATAATGGTATAAATGCTAGTGTACCAAAAATAGACTGATAGGTTGTAATGGTTATGTTAGAATATTTTTTAAACAGAGGTNNTAATTATTAAATATCCACACCATGCTATTACACTACCAAACATATAAAGATATCCTGATAAAGACCCTCCTAATACATCTTTTCCTATAACTAAATAAATTCCAAATATAGATACTATAATACCAATTACACTTAATCTAGATATCTTTGTTTTATAAAATATTTTATCTGCTATTATTGCTGCTACAGGTAAAGTAGCTACTATTATGGATGCTGAATTAGCAGACACTCTTAATATACCATTATTTTCAAAGAAGAAATATAAGGTGATAGCAAAAATTCCACTAACAGCCAATCTTGCATAATCTTCTTTATTAACTTTCTCCTTATTTGTAAATTGTTTTATTATAATAAGTGTTACAGTGGCAATAAAAAACCTAACAAAGGCCATTGCTACAGGTGAAAATGCATCTAATACTACTTTTATACTAACAAAAGAAATTCCCCAAGCTACCACTACACCTATTAACGTTATGTACGCTAATGCTTTTTTTGTCTTCATAATTTTTCCCCCTATCCGCATGCTTAATTATATCATAATCTTGTACTATTTCTATTATTAATATAAACATTTATTATACTCTAGCATCTTATATTGATATAATAAATCCACTACACTTATTAAAATCTTATAAATGTAATGGATTATTTTTTATTTTATAACTTTGTGGCATATTTTTTTTCAAAATAATGAACTACTTCATACATTAAATAAGCAATTATTGAGAGAATAACCACACTCATCATTACCATATCTAATTGTGCTACTTGTCCTCCATATACTATTAAGAAACCAAGTCCTTTTTTTGCTACTAAAAATTCTCCCATTATAACTCCTACCCAAGAAAGTCCTACACTAATCTTTAGTGCAGATATAAAAGTTGGTGTCGTAGCAGGAATGATTAAGTTAGTTAAAATTTTAAACTTTGACGCACCAAAAGTCTTTAAGAGTTTTATTTTATCTTCTTCTACTTCTCTAAATCCTGAAAGTATACTTATTATTGTAGAAATTATGGAAATTAACAATGCCATGATTATAATTGCCTTCATTCCATTCCCTGCCCAGAATATTATTATAGGTCCTAAAGCTACTTTAGGAAGTGCATTTAGTACTACAATATATGGATCTAAAACATTGGAAAGAAAGTCTGACCACCACAACATTATTGCAATTATAGTCCCTAAAAAGGTTCCTAAGGTAAATCCAATTATAGTTTCAAAACAAGTTATTGTTATATGATTAATTAAAGCTCCCTCATTATACAACTTCATAAAGCTCTTAAACATTCTTAATGGTGTACTGGTTAAAAACGGGTCAATAATCTTTAAATTGCCTAATACCTCCCAAAGAAGAAAAAATGCAACTAATATAAGTATTCTAGTAAAAATAATCTTTCTTCTGTTTCTTTTTACCTTCTTTAAATATTCTTCATGTTCCTTACTTATCATCATAATCCATCTCCTTCCATATATCATTAAAATATACTCTAAACTTACTGTGTTCACGACACTTTAAAGGAGTTAGATTTTCTCCATCAAATTCTATCTTTATAATTTTCTTTATTACCGCTGGTCTTTTTGATAAAACTATTATCCTAGATGACATAGACACAGCCTCTGAAATGTCATGGGTGACCATAATGGCTGTTTTACCTTCATTTTTAATTATTTCATATATTTCATCACTTACATTGAGTCTAGTTTGATAATCTAAGGCTGAAAATGGTTCATCTAAAAGTAGAACTTCTGGGTCTAAAGCTAGGGTTCTAATTAAAGCAACTTTTTGCCTCATGCCGCCTGATAACTGTCTTGGATAATGATCCTTAAACTCCCATAGATTATAGTTTTTTAATAATTTCTCTAATTTTATTTTCGCATCATCATTCATCATCTTTTTAATTTTTAATCCTATACTTACATTCTGCAATACCGTTAACCATTCAAAAAGTTGATCCTTTTGAAACATGTATCCAATTTTATCTGAGTACCCTTCTTGAACACGTCCATCAACTAATATATTTCCTGATGAAGCTTCAATAAGCCCAGATACTATATTTAAAAGTGTGGATTTCCCGCATCCTGAAGGTCCAACTATACTTACGAACTCTCCACCGTTTACTGTGAAGTTAATATCTTTTAATGCAACAGTCTCTGCAGATAGTGTATGATAATTCATGTAAACATTCTTTATTTCAATTGTATTCATATCTCCATCTCCATATCTTTATTTTTTATCTTCTTAGTTTTCTAATTTCTTTTCTATAATTACTTATAATCCTTAGCTTTAAAGTTCTTTAATATTTTATAGTACTAATATATGAGGTTATAATAAATGTTGATAATAAAACTTATACCTTATATAAATAAAAGGAATATGCCTTTAAAATCCTAAAGACATGTTCCTTAAAAATTATTTATTTGTATATACAATCTATAGATTTCAATTATGCTTAAAAATCATTTTTCTTTATTTCTTCATTGCCTTTTCACTAATTGAATTATTAACTATATCTTTAAATGGTGGTCTTTTAGTTAGAAGCTCAGAGTCATAGGATTCTATAATATCCATTAATCTATTCATATCCTCTTCGCTTACTGTTGGAGTTTTAGCATAGGCTTCTATTTTTTTATAATTCCTCACAACTGTTGCTATTACTTCTTCATTTGTTCCTGGAAAGAACTCTTTTATAGAAGTGGCAACTGTAGTATCCTTATTAGACATTACCCACTCCTGGCCTTTTTGAATAGCCTTAACAAATCTTACTAACAAATCTTCATTCTCATTAATATAAGATTGAATAGTATAAAAACATGTATACGGAAGGTTTCCAGCGCTTTCTCCAATAGATGCTACTACAGATCCATTTATTTCATTTGCTATTACACTAGCAGTTGGTTCAAATATTGCAGCATAGTCTCCAGTACCGCCTTTGAATGCTCCTGGAACTGCATCAAATGCTATATTAGTAACTAAATTTAAGTCCTTTTCTTTGTCAATATTCTCATTTTTTAATACATACTCAAGAGCCATTTCAGGTACTCCACCCGGTCTTCCTCCTACAACTGTCTTTCCTTTAATGTCTTGCCATGAAAACTCACTATGTTTTTCTCTAGATACTAAGAATGATCCGTCCTTTTGAGTTAACTGNNTACCTTGATTATAAATATACATTACTTGCTCTGGTCCTGAGAATCCAATATCAACACTTCCACTAATAAGTTGTTGCATAGTTTTATCTGCACCTTGGCCTGTGGAAAGTTCAATCTCAATTCCTTCCTCTTCAAAGAATCCCTCACTAATTGCTACATACATTGGTGCATAAAAAATGGATCTAGTTACTTCATTAAGTCGTATAGTTGTTATTTTATCTTTATTTCCTTGATTTTCTTTGTCTGATATCTTATTTTTATTACATCCTGTAAATAATCCAACACATATAAATGCACAAATTAGAACACTTAATAACTTAATAGTTTTCTTTCTCATAATTTCCTCCTAGAATAATATTAGCAATCCAGTTTAACACTTCACTTCTCATACTCTATAATATGTAGAATAATGATTTTTGCTAACTAAAGTTTATAACTAATAATTACTTATATTAAAAAAGTATATTTGTATAAATTATAAATACTGTGATATTTGACATGTATTATAACTCATGTTAGTATCCTAGTGTAGCACTATGAAACTTAATAATGGTCATAAATCTATATACTTAAAATGTATTTTATGTTTAGTATTAAATTTATATATTCTATTCATTTTACATTGCATAAAGGGGGATTTATATGTCTATAGCAATAATGGCATGTAGAAAATTAGTGGGTCAATGTTCTGGAACTGGATGTTTTGATGCCTATAATACTTTAACTGATGCGTTTCAAAAGTATGAAAATTCAAAACCTATATTATCAAGCTTCTTCTATTGCAGCGGTTGTAATAAAACTATATTAGGTGAAGAAGATTGGAATCATAAAATAGAACAACTTAAAAGAAAAAAGGTTAGTACCATTCATATAGCTCTTTGTATAAAGGTTGAGTGTGATAATTATAATAAACATGAAGTGCTTCTAAAAAATCATGGATTCAATGTCATTCATGGCACTCATAGGTAATCAAATTTATTACATAATTTGAATAAATGAATTAAAATTCATTAATAATAATAAAAGTGACCAGTAGATAAAATTTCAATTGGTCACTTCTATGTTTATATGATTTATCTTATTAAATAATAACTCTAATTTATTTTATTATCTATATAGTTATATTTATTTACAAATTTAACTATGTTGTATTTTTATGTTATAATAGTGTTAAAATATACAAGGAGATGATAAATTTGGAACTCAATTGGAGTCTTAAAGAGCTTTATTCTTCCTTTGAATGCAATGAATTTAAAGAGGATTTGAATAAGCTCGATGTACTTATAGAAAATTTCATAACTACTACTAATAACATTATTGATAGTACAGATTCACCTGATAAGTTGTTAGAAAATTTCATATCTATGAATATAGAATTAAAAACTCTAGCAAGGAAATTAGGTAGCATGGTTCACTTAACTCTTAGTGTAGATACCAAAAATTCAGCTGCTTTAAAATATGATGATATTCTTTCTTCTAAAATTAGTAATCTAGCTGAAAGTGAAGCTAAAATTACAAAATGGATTGGAAATCTTAAAGATTTAGATAAAATAATTCAAGGTTCTAGATTACTTAGTGACCATAATTTTTTTCTTAAAGAAAAGGCAGAAAATTCAAAATATATGCTAAGTGATAAAGAAGAAGCTATAATAGCAAAAATGAAAAATACTGGATCAGATGCTTGGTGCAAACTTAAAAATGTGCTAACCTCTGGCCTTATGGTTGATATAGAACTATATGGAAAAAATAAACAACTACCTTTATCTATGATTAGAAACATGGCTTATGAAGCTGACTCAACTATTAGAAGAAAAGCTTATGAGGCTGAAATTAATGCTTATGAAAAAATTCATGATGGTATGGCTGCTGCTATTAATGGAATAAAGGGTGAAGTTATAACACTTTGTGATATGAGAGGGTTTCCTTCTCCACTAGATAAGACTCTTTTTAATTCAAGGATGGATAGAAAAATTTTAGACTCTATGCTAGACGCTATTAAAGAATATCTACCTATATTTAGAAAGTATCTCAAAAGAAAAGGGGAACTTTTAGGTCATAAAAATGGTCTACCATTTTATGATTTATTTGCGCCTATGGGTAATGCTGATATGACTTACACCTATGAAGATGGATATAAGTGTGTAATTGATAATTTTAGAACCTTTAGTGATGACTTATCAGATTTCGCTAAAAATGCCATGGAAAAATCATGGATAGATGTTTTACCTAAAGAAGGAAAGGTAGGAGGTGCATTTTGCTCTAGACTTCCTCATGTAGGTGAGAGTAGGGTGTTATTAAACTATGGTAATACCTTTAGTGATGTAGTTACCCTTTCCCATGAACTTGGTCATGGGTATCATGGATATTGCCTTAATAATGAAAGTATATTAAATGCACATTATCCTATGCCAATAGCAGAAACAGCTTCTAACTTCTGTGAGACTATAGTAAAAAAAGCAGCTATTAAAACAGCTACTAAAGAAGAAGCTTTCTCTATCTTAGAAACTGAAATTAGTGATTGTACTCAAGTTATAGTTGATATTTATAGCAGATTTCTATTTGAAAGTGAATTATTTAAAACAAGAAAAGAAGGTTCNNGTTCTCTTAGTGTAAAAGATTTAAATGAAATAATGATTAATGCTCAAAAAGAAGCTTATGGAGATGGCCTTGATTCTAACTTCCTTCATCCATACATGTGGGCTTGTAAAACTCATTACTATTATGCTGAAAATAATTTCTATAACTTTCCTTATGCTTTTGGTCAATTATTTGCAAAAGGTCTTTATGCAGAATACTTAAAGAGGGGCGATTCCTTCCCAGAACAATATAAAACCCTTCTTTCAGCAACAGGGAAAAATTCTTTAAGCGATATAGCTAAAATAATGAATATTGATATCTCTTCTAAAGACTTTTGGATAACCTCTTTAAAAATGATAGAAGAAGACATCAATCTATTCTTAAAATATAATAGTTAAGCTTGTATTATAAATTTAAGAAAACAGTCTGCTTTAAATTATTTTAAATCAGACTGTTGTTATTTTGCACATTTAGTAAATTAGTAAAATCTATACTATTTCTCTAAGCCTGCAGCTTCTCTTATTTTATCTATATTCTTATCTTCTTTATTTTTCTGAAGCATCATGTAAACATATATTGGTATTCCCACAAGCATTAAGATAAATCCATACATTACTACATCAGCTCCTGTTCCATATATAGCATATATAGAATAAGCAAATGCAAGTAATGAGAAGAATGAACTCTTTAAGAAGTTTATAAAGCTAAAATCTTTTGATTTCTTACATAGTAATACTATTTCAGCAGCGGCTGAGAATGTATATGCTGGTAAGAATGATAATGTAGCTAGTAATATCATAAAGTCAAAGGCACTTCTAAGAGACCCTACATAGTTCATTATTAATAGTAAATTCATGCATACACTTCCTATAACAAGAGATGCTACTGGAGTATTAAATTTAGGATTTATACGCTTAAATATTGCTGGGAATAATCCATCTTCAGCTGCTCCAACAGCACTTCTAGCTGTTGTTAATAGCCATCCGGAAGTTGCTCCTAAAGTAGAAATTAATGCACCAGCTGCTATGAAAGTGCCCCCCCATGAAGCCCCTGTAGCTTTTTTTATAATATCTGCTAGTGGTGCATCTGAGTTTGCAAGAGCTGATTGATCCATAGCACCCATAGAAACAATACTCATTACTATATATATAGCAGACACTATTAATATTCCATATATAGTACTTTTTTTGATATTCTTCTCTGGATCTTTTATTTCTCCACCTGCTACTGTAGCACTTTCTAATCCTACAAAAGCCCATAGTGCTATAGCTATAGCTGATGGTAATGTTCCCATCCCGCTTACTTCTGGACTAGATACAGTCTTCATATAGCTTGGATCAAAATTTAGTGCCGCAATTACAATAAATACTACAAGTACTGCAATTTTTAATACCGTTGATATAACTCCTATTTTTCCAACATATTTTACACCATATATATTTATTAATGTAAATATCCATACCACTGAAGAAGATATCAAGAATGCTGCTAGTGGATTGTTTGCAGCTGGAACAAAGTATGTAAAATAACTCATAAATGCTGTAATTATAGCAGCATTTCCTACCCACGCACCTATCCAAAAGGACCATGCAATTAGAAAACCTGCAAAATCGCCAAAGGCAGCTCTTGTATAAACAATAGGACCTCCAGTTTTAGGCATTTTTGATCCTAAATTAGCAAAGCTTAAAGCAATAAGTAATGATCCTATTGAAGTTAAAACCCATGCTAGTATAGCTACTTTCGGGTTTGTTACTCTTGCGAAACTTGCCGGTGACATAAAAATTCCTGAACCTATTACATTTCCAACTACGATAGCTGTAGCTGCAGCTAGTCCAAGATCTCTCTTTAATGAAGCATCAGTTTGTATTCCGTCTTTTTTAGCCATTTTTTTCCCCCTATAATTGATTTCATTTAAAAGCAGTTAATTTACTTTTAGAAACCTTAGACATTAAATTTCCACTCAATTATCTAGTTTAATTTAATCGATTACAAAAATCAACCTATTTTTAAATAATTTTTTATTATTTTTAAGGAGATTTTATCGATATTTATACGCAGATTGTATGTTTAATGTTTATTGTGAACAATATTGTATTAAATGAATTTTTATCAATAATATATTTTCTACTTTCTATATAAAATTCTTCATAAAATACACCATTAATTTTTATTAATAAGGAACAAAACTCTATGAAGAAATCTTCTCCATAGAGTTTATTTAAAATTAATATTTAAATTATCTTGATATTGTAGTATTTACTTTAACTGTATCCTTTTTTAGTATAAACATTAAAAATCTTATAAGCACATATAATACTATAACAGTTGCAATTACCTCTTGAAATTTAACTACATATTTCAGCCAAGAAATTTCTTTTCCAGCTTTAATCAAAAATCCATTAGTACCCTTCATTGCAATTGCGCTTATTACCATAGGGAATGTAAATGCAGCATAACTGGGATAAAATTTAAGTCTTAACCCCTGTACAAGATACACTATTCCACATATATATAATACCATTACCAATACTGCTAAAAACATGACCATATTAATATTCTTTTCTGGAAAAGAATTTAAATATGCCGCAAGTGTAAGCGCAGCTGGAGCTGCAAATATTACTGTAGTTGGAAGGGCTGGTTCTGGAATTCCCTTTACTATAAAGGTTCTATAACCTAAAATAGGAACTAATATAATAAGTGAAATAAAGGCAATCCAGAAAAAAGCTTGTCCTAGTTGAGCTAATTTAAATGCTGGCGCAGTTATTCCACCTACACCTATTCCCACATAAACAATAAATGTACTTGGAAACATCTTCTTAATATCAAATTTAAATATAAAGTTTTTAGTATAAAATATTATTAGGCCTATATGTATTAGTACTCCAATCCACCATAGAATAGCTCCAGGTGTATAAGATATTTCCTTTAAATATGCAGATAAAAGCATAACTCCCATGGAGTAAGTAGGTATAACTGCTGCAATAACGGGATTATTTATTTCTTCTTTTACACCTTTCCAACAAATTATAATCTTTATTGTAATAAGTATTAGTATTATTGCAGATATCACTCCTAGGATATTTTTAAATACTATATTGTATGATGATAATAAATTTCCTAATGAAGCTAAAGCAAGCATTACGGCTGCCATAGGTAGTGGTATTTTTTTTATATAGTTCATACTCATATTCCTCAACTATTCATCAATATTTTCAATATTTAATTCTCTTACAATAATTTCTGCAGCCTTCTCTGCCATTTCTCCAGTAAATCTTATGCATTGTGCTTTATGCTCACCAGATGCCATATCCATACCTTTAGTTTGAACACTGCAACATAAACATTTATGCTTTTGTTTAAAACTATCTTGTAATTCATAGGCTAACTGTAAAGCTTTAACACTCTTGGGATCTTGAGGATTACTTCCTTTAGTTCTTCCAAAAAAGTATCCAAGACATAAAACAGCTCCTGTAACAGCTCCACATGTACATTTTGATTTTCCAATACCTACTGGGAATCCAGAAGCCATGGCAATCATTTCATCTGGCATGTCTACTTCAAAGTTACTTTTAATAGATGCAACTATTGCTTCTGAACAATAAAACTCACCTTTTCTGAAATGTTCTTCTGCAACCTCTCTAACCTTTTTCACACTAATTTTTTCAATCATTGCATATACCCTCTTTCATATTTAATTCATCTTCATTATAACTATTTGCTAATAAATAAACTTTAATAATTATAATATTAAATAGTTATATTTTATCCATTTGAATTTCAAATAGGCTATGAATTAATATTAGGTATTTGCCAATCAATCTCCTTTTGTCCAAAAGATTTTAATATATCGTTAGTCTTAGAGAAATGCTTACATCCCATAAATCCTCTAGTTGCAGATAAAGGACTTGGATGTACTGAAGTTAAAATACAGTGATTAGGACTTGTAATAAACTTCATTTTTTCCTTTGCATTATTTCCCCATAATAAAAATACTATAGGCTTCTCCCTTTCATTTAATAATGTTATTATTCTATCAGTAAAATTTCCCCAGCCCTTATTTTTGTGTGAATTGGCCTCACCTTCTCTTACTGTAAGCACAGCATTCAAAAGTAGTACTCCTTGTTTTGTCCAAGGAACTAAGTACCCATTATTAGGAATATAGCATTCTAAATCATTTTTCAATTCTTTATACATATTTAAAAGAGATGGCGGAATTCTAACTCCAGGTTGAACTGAAAAAGATAATCCATGTGCCTGACCAGCTCCATGATATGGATCTTGACCCAATATTACTACCTTAACATCCTCATAAGATGTATATTTAAGGGCATTAAAAATATTATTCATATCTGGGAATATATTTCTAGTTTTATATTCACTAATCAAAAATTGTCTTAATTTCATGTAATAAGGCTTATCAAACTCTCCTTTTAACTTTTCATCCCAAGAGTTCCCTATATTAACCATTGTTAATCATCCTTTCCATTGATTACTTATGTAATTATATTTATATAATTACTTATAAAAGCTTTTATGTCAATGACTCTTATAAACAGAATTCTTTGCTTTAGAGGGAGCTTTACTCCAATTTAAAGAAAATGTGAGTATTACAGTTAATAGTCGTCGGATAAAGAAAGCCCTTCTGCTACTTTGCAGAAAGGCTTTCACCATTTATTATAACAATAAAATCATTATACTATCATGATATTATTTCCGGTAATTACCCCGTTCCTTATCCCATGATATTTCTTCAGAAAATTCTTCTTTAAATTTCCTTAGTTGCTGCTTTGTTTTGGGGTTAGTAGCTATATGTGTAGATTGATAAACATTCTTCACNNCTATTCCTCCTTCAAATTTTCGTTTCTATGAAATCAATAAAACCTTCAAAGGCATGAAAACTTACTACAAAACAAATAATGATTTTATTGGTATGATAATATTATGTCACCAAGTAATTTTTTTATGTATTTATTAAATAATTTTTTATTTTTAAAATCACATTCCACTTTAAATTGTATACTATAATAATGTAATAATATTAAGGAGCATGTTATGTTCATTAGGAAACCTTATGATATTAACTTACAAGATTTTAATACTAATAGATACTTATATGACGAAGAAGACAGCGAAAAATGCTATGATGAACGAATAGTACCTCCATTTTTCCCAGGAGGTCCTAGCCAATCAGCACCACCATGGAATCAACCACCAAGACCTCCAGTATCACAACCTGGTTCACCTTCAGGTCCACAATCTGGAGGACCTCCAGGACCTCCCCCAAATATGACGCCTAAGAAATCATTTTCTTCAGGACCACAGACTAAAGCTGTATCCCCCGGATCTATAAGACCTTGTAGATTCCAATTTGTATATATATGGCTTCGTAATGGAAATTCTTTTTGGGCGTGGCTTATTAATGTAGATAGACGAACTGCCTATGGATTTAGATGGACTGGTTGGAGATGGGTTTACTTTGGTATAAGCTTAAACAGAATAGATTACTTTGAATGCTTTGGTAGACGTTATACCCCACCAGAAGATAATCTTACGCCTACCTTAGAAACTCAAGTATTATCACCTTCACAATTCAAACTTGAATATCCATTTATTCAAAATAATGGAAATGAAGATGCTACTAGTGTAGTGAATCAAGAAATTATTGATTCATTGAATTCTTTATGGCTTAATGAAGTTTTAGTTCCTGAAAAAGTGAACTTTACAACAGTAGAAAGTGCTTATGAAGTTCCGCTAAATTCCGACGGTCTATTAAGTATAGTAATGTCTTTGTACACAGAAACTGAAGATAATCCAACTGGAAGTACTTTATTTACTTCTTTAACTATGGATGTTAATACTGGAGAGGTCTATGACTTTGGTAACTTATTTAATAGTAGCATGAACTATACTGAAATTGTTAGTGATATAGCTACACAAAAAGCTAATGAAATGAATGTAAATTTCACTACCCCATATACAGGAGTTACAGATACTCAAAAATTCTATTTAACTCCTGAAGGCTTAGTATTATATTACCAAGTTGATGAATTTACACCAGCCTCTAGCGGATTATTTAGAATTACTATTCTTTATAATGAACTTTCCAACATTTTACATCAAGAAAGCCCGCTAGTTCGACTTATTCAAACTCAGTTCCGTTAACGAATAACTATAATATTTAACACTTAATAAATTAATTATAAAGTAGGACTTATTTTAAATAATTTGAAATAAGTCCTTTTCTTAATTTATTCTTAAATTTTATATGTTCTATCACTGTAATTTTCAATAGAGCCTTTAACTAAGTCATATTATTTAAAAGAATATATTGTATTAATATCTTTAGCTGTATAATAGTATTATATAAATATAATTTAGTTTAGAAGGCAGGTTTTAAATTATGTATAACTATCTCACTGAAAAATCACTTCAAATTCTAAAAGATGAACTTGAACATAGAAAAAATGTAGTTAGATTTCAGATAAATGAAGAATTAAAAGAAGCTAGAGCTCATGGAGACTTAAGTGAAAATTTCGAATATAAAGCAGCTAAAAAGAACAGAGCTGACAATAATAGACGTATGGGATATCTAGAAAAAATGATTAAAACGGCAAAAATAATAAATGATTACACATCAGAAAATCAGGTTGGTGTTGGAAAAATTGTAACTCTAAGATTTCTAGATGATGATGAGGAAGAAAATTTCACCATGGTAACCACTGTTGAAGCAGATCCTCTTAATAATAAAATTAGCATAGAGTGTCCTTTAGGGAAATCGTTATACAAAAGAAACTTAGGTGAAAAAGTAGAAGTTACATCTCCAGATGGCTGTTATAGTGTAATCATAGAAAAGCTCCAAATGATAAAATAATAAAAGTGGCTATGTCAAAATAATCTAAATCTCATTTTGACACAGCCTTCTACTTTGTATTAAATCACTTCTACAGATATATTATCTTCAGATGTATTATCTAGTAAAAAATTCTTCTTCTTAGTCATGTAATATAGAATCATCACAATAGTTATTCCTTTAAGTACACTACTCATACTAATGCTCCACCAAACTCCATCTATGCCTAAAAGGTTTGGTGATGATAATATCATAGATGCTGGAACTCTAAGTCCTGTTAGTATGATGCTTACAGCTGCAGGTATATATGTTCGTCCTAAACCATTGAACATTCCTACCGTTGTAATTTCAATGCACATAAATAATTGAGAATATCCAAGGATTCTTAAATAATCTGTGCCTAATCTTATAGCTTCTTCTTCTTTTATGAATACTGAAAAAATTCCTTTTCCACCTATTATTAATACTAGAGTGGCTAAAATTCCAACTACACCTGCTATTAAAATAGTAGCTTTATAGCCTTCCTTAATTCTATCGTATTTTTTAGCTCCATAATTTTGTCCTACAAAAGAACTAAGGGCTGTTGAAAATCCACCTGCAGTCATCCAAGTTATTGCTTCAATTTGAACTCCTACTTTTTGTACTGCTATAGCAACTTCGCCAGATCCAGCTATTACCCTTGCTATTAAAATAGAAAAAACAGTAAATAGTCCAGTTTGAGCTCCTGATGGAATTCCTAATTTACATATAGTTTTTATAGCTCTAAAATCAGGTTTCTTTAATAGAGTAAATTTCAAATATTTTTCTTTACTCTTTAAAATAGATATTAAGAAACAAGTTACAACTATACTTTGTGACCCTATGGTTGCTAAGGCTGCTCCTAAAACTCCCATCTTTGGAATAGGTCCCATACCAAAAATTAAAATTGGGTCAAATACTATATTAACTACTAAACCAACAGTGTTAATAATAAAGGGTGTCTTACTGTTACCTGCTCCATTAAATATTGCTGTTAGTACTGGTATTAAATTTGTTATAACCATCCCCATAGCTATTGTAGCTAGATAAGTCTCTGCCATGGATATAACTTTCATATTTTCTAATTGAAAAAATGCTAAAAACTTACTCCTAAATAATAATATTATTATTCCCATGATTAAAGATAATACTATATTAATTTGTAAAGCACTAACAATATAATTTCTTGTAGCTTTTTCATCTTTACGTCCCAAACTTTGGGATACTTTTACCTCTGCACCTACTTTAGCTATCATGGTAAGAGCTGCAGCTAAATTACTAAAAAAACCTGCTGTTCCTACTGCTGCTACTGCTGTACTTCCTATTCTTCCAACCCAAAGCATGTCTGTTAGATTGTATGCCATTTGGATAAATGAAGTTGCCATAATAGGAAGAGCTAATTTAACTAGCTTTCCACTTATAGACCCTTCTGTTAAGTCTATTCTTTTCTCCATAATATCAATCCCCACCACTATAAAATTTTATGCTATTAATTGCTTATTAATATTTCTACAACACCCCAATAAATATTTTACTTCGTACTACGAAGAATGTCTACATAATTTTAATATGTATTTTTCTTGAAACTATTTATCATTCCAATTTTTCCTAAATAAATTTGAGATAATAAAAATACCATGATTTATATATAACTAACTTGTTATATATAAATCATGGTTAATCACATATTTAATTTACATACATTCAATTTACTTTTTCAAAATCATTATATCCTCTATGGTCGCCCTATCTGCTATAATATTATTTCCTAAAACTTCTCTCACTTTATCAACTTGAGATGTCAACCCTTCGAAACCAAATTTATTTTTACTTATACCTTCAAAGTATTTCTCTACTTCCTTTGTAAGTATATTACAGTCCCCTTTAATAATTTTGTAGGATTCCATTATTTCATCCTTTGGTTTTGAGAATATAATACTTCCATCCTTTATAAAAGTAATATAATCTGCTATTCTTTCAAGGTCTGAAGTTATATGAGTAGATATTAATACCCCCATATTTTCATTTTCCATTAGACTTTGAAGTTCTTCTAAAACTTCGGATCTAACCACTGGGTCTAATCCCACAGTAGGTTCATCCATTATTATAAACTCTGCTCCATGGCTAAGGGCTATACATAATGAAAATTTCATTCTCATACCCTTAGATAATTCTTTTAGTTTTTTATCCTTATTAAGCTCAAACTTATTTAAATAATAATTAAATTTATCCTTATCCCACTTACTATATAACATAGAAACCATGTTGCCATTTTCTTTTAAAGACATATGGTCATAGTAGCAAACTTCATCATAAACAAAACCTATTCTATCTTTTATTTCTCTTTCAAACTTAACGTTATCTTTATCAAATACTTTTATATCTCCACTATCCTTCTTTACTAAATTCATTATAAGTTTTATTAACGTAGTTTTACCTGCACCATTTTCCCCAATTAACCCCATAATAAATCCCTTAGGCAACTGTAAAGACACATTATTTAACTTAAAGTTTTTATATTTTTTACATAAATTATCCACATATAATATATTATCCATCATATTCCTCCTACTATAGGTTATATTCTTCAGCAAGTACTCTTAAACTTTCTATGATTTCTTCTACTGATATTCCAGCTTTAGAACCTTCCTCTATTGCCTTAATTAGATAGTCTTCCATATTTCTCATGATAGATTCTTTTAAAAGCTCCTTATCTTGAACATTTACAAAGGATCCTTTCCCTGGAACTGTGTATATAAAACCTTCTCGTTCTAGCTCATCATAAGCTCTCTTAGTTGTAATTACACTAATTCTCAGATCTTTAGCAAGTCCTCGTATAGATGGTAATGACTCATTAGGCTCTAACTTATTTGTTAAAATATCGTCCTTTATTTGTTTTTCTATCTGAGAATATATGGGTTCTCCCGAAGAGTTGTTTATTATTATATTCATTGAATTTCCTCCAAGTTTAAATGTATTCTTTAAATTTTTTCCACCTATAAATCTCTCTTTCTATATCCAATTATAGACAATACTATAAAGAAAAAATATATTATAATCCCTATTAGAGTAATACCTATAGCTAAATACACTCTAGAAATTGTGCTTACTAATAAATACTTACTAATTCCTATGAAAATATTAGGACGTATCTTATCAATAAGCTTCATAATAATTATAGGCACATTTATAACTGCAATAATAATGATTGCAGAGTATTTTGCAGCAATACTATAATCATATCTATAGTATACAAAATTAGTAACTCCAATTATTAAACAGTAATATATAAAAGATAAAGATTGAATAATATAAATTATATTTAAATTTTCTTGATTAAAATTTCCAACTAAAAATACTATTAACATAAGTATAGATGAACATAAAACATAAACTATGAAATAATAAATAAATTTACTTATCACTACATCAACTCTTCTTACCGGGAAGCTATTAATTATTACATCATAGTTTCTTCTCAATTCATCTGTTGCTGTAAATTTATTTGCTATTAACGGTACTATAAAGGTTCCCAATAAATAAATAAAAAGTGTAGCTTCAAAGCTATACATAGAAGCAAAACATAATGCTATCCCTACAACCAAAAGAGAAATAGTATAAATATATCGACTAGTTATAAAGTCCTTTTTTAAAAGAGCTCCCATAAATTCTCCTCCTAAAAATCTTTCTTTTCATAAATAACCACTGATATAGTAGCAATTAAAGCTAAAATACCTAATACCAGTGCAACTAATATAATGTTACTTCCTAAAGTATTACTTTGAAATATCACTAAAAGTCTTTCTATGCTTGATAACCATTCAGGTAATGCTTCTCCTTTAAGATACTCACCTATGGTTAAAGTTCCTGCCATTATAACAAAGAAGATAACAAAGTAAAATATCTTTGCAAACTTTATTCCTAATGAAAAATATACACAATAATAAAGAGCTACAAATATAAGAATATAACTAACAGTCCCTTTAATTACAGATGGAAGCAATTTTAAATACTCTGCTGGATATATCATATAAATTAGATTATTTAATAGTACTCCTATTACTGTTACTATGATTATCCACATAATAGAAAACAGAAACTTACCTAATACATAATCACTTCTTTTACAAGGACTACTAAGTATACTAATGTGAATGTTATCTCTAGCTTCCATTTCAGTAAAGGCTATGCTAATTACCCCACCCATTAGTAAAAAATAATTAAATAAGCCAGCTCCTTTGTTCGCAACTCCAAACACTATAACTACTACTATCATTATTAGTCCACTTTTGTTGCTGTATAGATTAAATATTCCCCTTAAATCTCTCATGGCCATTTTCCACATTTATTTTCTTACCCCCTTATTCATAGCTACCATAATTTCTTCCAAAGATGGCTTCTCACTAACAATTTTCTGCCTTATACTTTTTTCAATGTGTTTATCTTTAATTATTCCTTCAAAACCATATGGTGTTTCTCTTAATCCATATATAACTTTTTCATCAAGGTTACTTAATAAAGCCTTATCCCCTTTAATTATTTTATATTCCTCCATTAATTCACTAGTAGCCTTAGAGAAAACTATCTTTCCCTTTTGAATATAAGTTATATAATCTGATATCTTCTCTAAATCAGAAATTATATGACTTGAAATTAAAATACCTACATTTTCGTCTTGTATGACCTCTTGAAATACATCTAAAATATCACGTCTCATAACTGGATCTAATCCTGAAGCCGGTTCATCTAGTATTAAAAATTCTGCATTATGACTTAATGCTAAAGCAATGGCAAATTTCATTTTCATTCCTTTGGATAATTCCTTCACCTTTTGCTTTTTATTTAAGTTAAATTTCCTTAAATAATTTTCAAAAACCTTAGTATTCCAATTTTTATAAAAACTAGAGATTATTTTTTCATTATCTCTAATAGACAGATTTTCATAATAAAAGCATTCATCATAAACAAATCCTATACGCTCCTTTATCTCTCTTTCATTGTCAATATTATCTTTACCAAAGATTTGAATTTCACCTTCATCTCTTTTTAGTAAATTCATAATTAGTTTTATAGTAGTTGTTTTACCTGCTCCATTTTCACCTATAAAGCCCATAATATGTCCTCTATCTAAACTAAATGAAATATTATCCAACTTAAAATCTTCGTATTTTTTAGTCAAATTTTTTATTTCTATTATTTTATTGGACAAAGTAACACCTCCATTAATTTTTATAAATTTTAATTTAAAATTAAGTTTACTATAACTATTGTTTGATTCTGTTAATATTCAGTATGTACAGTGCTTCTAAAAAATTAAACTAAACAGCTTCTTTATACTAACAGTATATATTGTTTATATACACTATGTCAATACTAAATTTAATTTAAAATAAAAACACCTGAGCATTAGTGGCTTGTCAATGCTTAGGTCTTTTTATCTACATATATGTTAAGCTTATTATATTTAAAAAATTTATATTAAAAATAATATGATGCAGGATCTATATTAGTTCCATTTTTAATAACTTCAAAATGTATGTGAGGACCTGTTGACCATCCAGTAGAACCAACATTAGAAAGCTGTTGACCTCCCTTTACTGTTTGTCCAACACTTACTGATAAAGATGAGTTATGAGCGTATAATGTACTAATGTCTCCATGACTTACTACAACAACATTACCGTATCCTTCCATCCATCCTGCATAAGTTACAGTTCCAGCCTTAAGAGAATACACTGGAGCACCATATGGAGCACCTATATCTATTCCTTTATGAAATTCTTGCCCTCTACCTACTGGACTAGTTCTATAGCCAAATGGAGATGTGATAGCATATCTAGTTCCCGTTATTGAATACATTCCATTAGTAGATACTTGACTTGAAGATGATCCATTATCTGACGGTTTATAATTTGATTGAGAATCCGAACTTGAACCTCCACGAGAAGGTCTGCTTGCAGCTTTTTCCATAGCTGTTATACTAGCTAAAATTTCTTTAGATTCTGCTTCATTTTGAGCTAGAAGCTTTTCTGCTGTACCTAATTCATTTTCTGCCTTTGCCATAAGTTTTGTCTTTTTATCTTTTTTAGAATTTAATTCTTCTAAGTTTGCATCCACAATAGCTTTTGCATTTTCTAAAGTTTTCTTTTCTTCAGAGGATGCCTTTATATTTTTATCTAACTCTTCTTGATTTGCCTTATATTTATTAATTTCTTTATTGTCAAAAGAAATTAAGGTATTAATTATATCTACCTTTTCAAAAAAATCTGAAAAACCTTCGGCACTAAGTAGAATCTCTATGTAGCTTGTACCATTGTTTTTATATAAAACTCTTAGTCTTTTATCCATGATCTTTTTACTTACTTCTAATTCTTTTTTAAGTTCACTAGATCTTTCTTCTAGCTCTTCTATTTTATTAGTAGACTGTGAAATTTGAGCTTCTAAATTATTTACCTCACTATATAACTTGTCCATATTATTGTCTAACTCTGAAATTTCACTTAATATATTATCTCTGTTTTCTTCTAATTCAGATACTTTAGCCTTATTACTTTCAATTTGCGTTTCAATTTTTTCAGATTTACTTTTTGCATCTGATAAGTCATCCGCTAACACTGTTGATGACATTAAACTACAGCTTACAACTACCGCTGCTATGAATCTTAATTTTTTATTCATGGTTTTCCCCCCTAATGGCACCTTTTCTCCATACTTTTACCAATATCTATTTTTAATTCTAGCAATGTACACCCCCCTTGTCAACATAACTAGGGGTTTTGGTATAAATTTCATATTTATAAGGAACATTCTAAACTCTTTATTAGACTCTGTATTTGCTTAAAATGATAAATTGAAAAATAAAAACTCTAGGCCATTAATTTAATAGCCTAGAGCCTGTTTACTGTATAAATATTTATTCTATTACAGAACTCTCTTCTACTTCTGATTCTATAGTTTCAGGTTCTATGATAGTTTTTTCTTCATCATCTTCTAGATCTTCATTTTTCTTATTTAAGGTTATTCCCTTTACTAGCTCTACAAGGTCTATACCAGTTAAGGAATTGATAACTTCTGGAACTTCAGCCATGATATTAGCTATGTTCTTTGATACCTTAGCTGCTCCACCTTGACCTCCATTGTCAATAATAACCATTTTCTCAGTTTTAGATAATGGCTCTGCTATATTCTTTGCTACCTCTGGAAGCTTTTCTGTTAACATTTGAATAATAGCTGCATCTCCATATTCCTTATAAGCTTCAGCCTTCTTCTTCATAGCCTCTGCCTCAGCCTTCATTGCATCTGCATTAGCCTCTCCTACTAATCTTATAGCATCTGCTTCTGCCATACCTTTAATTTTTATTGTTTCAGCCTCTGCTTCTGCTCTCTTAATCATCATAAATCTCTCAGCTTCTGCTGCTTGCTCAGCCCTATATTTATCAGCTTCTGCTACTTTTTTAACTGTAGATTCAAGTTCTTTCTCTTTTTTACGTACTTGTTGCTCTGCTATATCAGTTTGTCTTTGTTCTTCAAATAATTCTGCATCCTTTAAGGTTTCTACAACTTTCTTATGAACTATATTCTTTTCAACTTCATAAGCAAAGTCTGCCTTAGCTTGCGCCTTTTTCTCTTCTTCTTTAAAGGATTGAACTTTTAATTCCTTCTCTTTATTAGCTCTAGCAATTTCAGCTTCTGCAAATATTTGTGCTTCCATTCCAAGTCTCTTTGCTTCTGCAGTTTTTTGCATTTCTTCTCTCTTTGCTTCAGCCTCAGCTATAGCTGCATTTTTCTTAACTTCTGCTATTTGTCTAGCACCAAGTGCTTGAAGATATCCCTTAGTGTCGTCTATGTCTCTAATTGTAAAGGTCTTTATTTCAAGACCCATTCTTTCAAGGTCTGACTTTGCAACATTTTCAACTTCATTTGCAAACATTTCTCTATCTTTGTATATCTCTTCAATACTCATTTTTGAAACTATTTCTCTTAGTTTACCTTCCAGTACATCCTGTACAGTTCCCTTCATTACTTCAATAGTTTCTCTTTCTTTTCCAGTATTAAATTGCTCCATAGCTAATAATACACTTGCAGAATCTGATTTAACCTTTATTATAGCTACTCCATCAGTATCTATAGGTACTCCATTACTATCTAAGGATTCATGAGTCTTTACTTCAACCTTCATGTTTTCAAGTGATAATCTATTGGTTTGTTCGAAGAATGGAACAACAAATCCTCCCTTACCACTTATAACCCTTCTCTTAAGTCCCGTAACTACAATAGCCTTATCTTGGGCTGCCTTCTTCCAAGTAATACAAATAAGCCAAATAATCGCTAATGCAAGAATTATCCATCCTAAGTTGTCAGTAAAAATTTCTAATAGTTCTCCCATTTACACTTTCCCCCTAATTATTTTAGGCATCTGAAAATAAATAATAAGTCAAAGATGGGAAGTATA
>NZ_DHYX01000063.1:46146-65967 GCF_002414285.1 Clostridium sp. UBA5119
CATTCTGACTTATTTATTTTTTGAAGATGACTTATATATCTTATGAAAATAATAACACATATATTACTTTCCATGAGAATATTAACTTAAAAATACTTAATATATACTTAAAATTACACCATTTTCTTTAAATATAAAGAACTTATATAAATTAAATTTCAATTCCTACAATTCTCATTAAATATTTAGCATTTGTGGTATTAGATTTACCTGCCTTTAGTTTGTAATCAAAATATATTTTATTTTCTCTATAATACTCAGAAAAATGATAATTTTTTATTCCACTATGTTCTGAAAGACTACATAATTCTAAATCATGAGTAGTTAAAGCCCCTATAACTCCAGCTTTACTTAAATTTTTAATTACAGCTTCAGCTCCAGTAATCCTATCCTTAGAATTAGTTCCTCTAAAAATTTCATCAATAAGAAAAATCATATTTTTATTATTCTTTGCACCTTCAATAATTTCCTTTATTCTAATTAATTCTCCATAAAAAGTTGAAATTCCATTTTTTAAATCATCTGTTATCCTCATAGATGTATATATCTCTAATAAACTACACTCCATTTTCTTACTAAATACTGGTGCACCTACATAGGCTAAAACTAAATTTATACCTATAGTTCTTAAAAATGTAGTTTTACCAGACATATTTGATCCTGTAATTATAAATATATTTTCCTTCATACTTAAATCATTATTAACCCGTACATCTCTATTTATCAAAGGATGACCAAGGTCTTGTGCCTCTATTTTAGCACCCCTAGGATTTATTGTTGGTAATGTTACCTTTTCATCTATATGAATTAACACAGCAAGACTCATAAGTTCTTCTATAACTCCAATATTAGAAAGCCAACTTTCTATTTTATCACCATTTTCAGCCTTCCAATCCTCAAGAGAAAATACACATTGATAATCCCAAAGAAATAGTATGTTTAAAGCTAAATATAACAATCCATTATTTCTCATATTCACTCTTTCTGATATATTAGAAAGTTTTTTTATAGCTTTAATTGATGAATCTTTATCTTTAAATAAATTTTCTTTTATATTCTTTAACTTTTTAGATTTAAAATCTTTTTTCTCTATTAACTTTAAAATGTTTAAATACTCTTCTAGGTTTCCTCTAAAATAATTAACCACTTCTAGAACTAAATTTAATTTTAAAGTAGATACTGTCCATATAATTGTTTGCACAATTAAAAATAAATACATTAACCAATTAAAATTATTCATTTTAAATATAAGTATTATTAAAGTAATTGGTATTGTAACTAAGGGCATTAAATATATAATCTTTTTAATTAATTTTGATTTTATAAGGACACCTTTATCTTTTACATATTTTAATAATTTTTCAGGGCTTTTTAATCTATTCCTACTATTTCTACCTATATACTCCATTTCCTCACAAAAATCCAAGTCATCAAATAACTCTTTTATAGCATCTTGTCTTAATAGTATTTCATTATAATCAAACCTAGGTTCTAATAAAGAATTAGCTAACGATTTTCTTCCATGCCAAGTATTAGTTATATTTATTAATTGAAATAAAGATTCACTACCCACAATATCTAAATCAGATGCATATCTGTGCTCCTTATTTACAAACTCTTCTCCTAAATCTTGAAAGTTTATCCACTGCCCAGAAATTCTTTGAAGGTATCTATTATTAATTTCAATCATATCCTCAGCCAGTTTTAATTTATTTTTTACTTTTCTATGATATATTACTAAAAATATAAAACTTCCATAAAAAACTATAGAAAGAAATAAAACCCTATTTGTCACTTCTCCTTTTATTCCTATATAGGTGAAATACAATGCTAGTATCATTACTATTAATCTTAAATATCCGATTCTATCAAATTCTTTTTTATATTTAGCAATATCATCATTATACTTACTTATTTTGCTTAAAAATTTATCTTCAACCACATTATTACTCCTTACTTTTTACACTTTAAAATCATCACTGTACCTATATGAATTTCTTATATATTTAACATAAGTTTAAATCTAATATTAAAACAGCAAATCCTCAAAACCCGCATGAACAAAACAACTAGTTAACTAGTTTTATAGTTAAATTCTACATATATAAATAAGCTATTTTATAATATTTTTTCAGTATAATTTTATGTTTAAACTATATTGTTGATATTCACTGTTACTACATGTTATATTACGTGTATATTATATCCAATATTTCTACTTATATCAAACTTATATAAAAGTGTAAATTATATTTACTTATTCATGGTTTTATAATATAATAGTAAAATAATGTATCATGGGGGAGTAGTTTGCGTATAATACTTTTATACGTGACAAGTCAACATAATGATTAATTTTTTAATCTGGCTTGCCTTAAAGAACAAGACTCATGTATAGCTTAATTAAAATGTCTCTAATAAAAGAGATACTTTAAACTACGCTATACATGGGTCTTTTATTTTGTATGAGGAGGATAACTTAAAGTTTAATAAAATAAGATTAAGGAGTTTTTTAATGAGTACTATTGAAATTATAATGATAGGATTATGTCTTAGTATGGATGCTGCCGCAGTATCTATGACTAATGGTATGGTGTACAAGGGTGATACTAAAACAAAAATTATAGCTATGCCTTTATTCTTCGGCTTCTTTCAAGGGTCAATGCCTTTTCTAGGTTATTATGCAGGGGGAATGTTCTCAGAAATTTTAAGTAAATATTCTAGTATTTTAGTTTTAATTATATTAGGATTTATAGGGGCAAATATGTTAAAAGAAGGCATATTTTCAGATAAAGAAGAAGATGAAAATAAAGTTGTACCCCTTACCTACAAGCTTTTATTTTTTCAAGGAATAGCTACTAGTATAGATGCTTTTGCAGTAGGTATTGGCTTTAGTGCTATGAATATTTCTATTCTTCCAGCTATTTGTATCATCGGTATAACCACATTTATTTGTAGTTTTATTGCCATCTTCATAGGAAAGAAATGTGGAGATTTACTTGGTAAAAAAGCTGAAATATTAGGCGGAATTATTTTAATTATTATATCTGTAAAGGCAGTTTTATAATATTGTTTACTATTTAAATATTGTTATAAAACCTTATAATAAATAGTATATTTGAGCATATTATATCTATGGAATATAAATTTAAAAGGAGATGATATGCTTGGAAATTACATTTCAAGGCAATCCAATTACTTTAAAAGGAATTCAACTAAGAGTAGGAGATAAGGCCCCTGACTTTACTTTAATTAATAATGAACTACAACCTGTTACTTTACAAGATACTAAAGGAAAAAGAATCTTTGTAGTTGTTCCATCTATAGATACAGGTGTATGTGATATGGAAGTTAGGAAATTCAATGAAGAAGCTTCTAAACTTAATAAGGTTACTATATACACCATATCAATGGATTTACCTTTTGCTCAAGGTAGATGGTGTGGAGCTACTGGAATTAAAAATGTAATTACTCTTTCCGATTATAAAACTAGAGAATTTGGTGATAGATATGGAGTATACATCAATGAACTAGGATTACTTACTAGAGCTGTCTTCGTATTAGATGAAGATAACACAATTACCTATGTAGAATATTGCAGTGAAGTCACTGATGAACCTAACTATGAAGCTGCACTTCAAGCTGTGAAGTAAGGATATGCATCTATTAAGTTAATATATTTTTTAAAAAAGTCCAGGATACATGATAACATCCTGGACTTTAAACTTATATTAAAATTACTATTAGCTAAATTTACTTCTTCATTTGAAGAAAACTAATTTTTACAAATTCTATTATTAAAATAAATATAGCTGCTAATACAAAAACATAGTATGTTAGTAGTTTTTCTGTGCTAAATATTATAGAAAAAACTATTGATATAATACTTAATGCTATAAACATAATATTTATTTTAAAATAAATAGTCTTTCTAAATTTAACTGATTTTTTATACTTAACATAGGTTGAAATTATAAATGCCATTATTAATAAACTTAAGCTACAAATGAAATATAACCTTAAATTTATATCATCCCATTTATAATTCTGATAAGTAAAGTGTCTAACCAATCCCATTTTCTTATTGGATAACGTATATATCACTACTGTGAATATAACTATTGAAATTTGAATGATAGTACCTATCCACTTTAAAATACTTTTCATAATCATATCAATTACCTTACTTTATATCTATTTTTGTGGCTCTCCAGTTGCTACTGGACCTGATTTAGTTCCTGTGTTTCCACTCCATTCATTCCATCCACCATCATAAAGAGATATCTTCTCAATTCCCATTACATCAGCATACCATAGAACTTCAGCTGCTCTCCAACCTGTTCCACAGAAGAACATTAAGTTTTTATCTGTTGTTATACCATATTCTTTCCACATCTTAATAATTTGATCACCACTAACCATGGTATTATCTTCATTTCTAAAGTCTTCCATACTAGCGCTATCACTACCACCATGACCCCATAGAGAACATACCGGACGTCCTGTTGGTTCAATATAACTATATCCTGAAGTTTTTCCTATATACTCTTCCCAACTTCTAATATCTACTAATGTATTTTCTTCTGGTTTATCTACTGCTGTAAGTGCTTTATCATAATCAACAATATAATCCTTATTTAATGGAGCATCTGCACCAAAGGATTCTACTGCGACCTTAGGATTAGATTTAGTTTCTACCTCATAGCCAGCATTTGTCCATTTGCTAGTTCCACCATTTAATAATCTAACATCTTTTACTCCTAAATACTTAAATATAACTGCTGCTCTTGAAGCTGCACTAGTGTCTCCACCATATAATACGATAGTTGTATCTTTAGTTACACCATTTGCTTTAGCAAACTCTATAAGCTTATCATCTGAAAGACGATTCCATAGTGGTCCCTCTTCTTATTCATCTGTATTAATATGTACAGCTCCTGGAATATGACCTTTTAAATAATCTGTAGCTTTTTTTTCTTCTCCCCATGAAACTTCAAATATTTTAAACTCTTTTCCCTCATAAGTTTCTGGTTTCTTTCCGTCTACTAAATCTTTAACCCATGATGCTGGAACTAACATTTCATAATTAGGATAGGCTACCATAGGATTACTTTCATCCTTTGCCCATTCCTTAACATCATATGTATATAAATTTTTAAATCCTTTTTTAGATAAATAATCAGCTACTTCTTTTGCATCCTCTCCATTTGCATCATAAAGAATTACATTTTTATCAGCTGATATTCCTCTTGCTTCTAGGTCTTTAGCTAAACTTTCTTCTTTATTTTCTGTATCTGCATTTAGCCAATCTGCTGAAAAATCTACTGCACCCTCGATGTGTCCACCTCTTTTAACACCTTCTAATTTCCACCCATTATAGGCATCATTTGCTCTTGTATCAACAACTATCCACTTATCATCTTTAACATTTTTTGTTACTTCCTCAGTAGATATAGTTTTAACTCCTGAGCTTGAATCTTCATTTTCTTTAGCTTTATCTTTAGTACCACATGCTGTCAACGCTGTCATTGATAGTGTTAAAGCTACTGCTGTTAACATTACTTTTATAGATTTTTTCATGTTTTATCCTCCTTTATATTAATCGTTTCATAATTTTCCATTTGTAGCGTAGCACCTTTTATATAGTATGTAAATATTTTTTCATTTTATTTCAATTTGATTTAATAATAGATAAACTTTTTCTATTTAAATTTTAAATAAAAAAAGTTTATCTATAAATTCATTCACATTGACTTATACATTTTTACATTTATCTAAATTATAAAATATCTTTTTCCCTTTGCTCGCGAGGACACTTAAGGTGTAAGTCTAGTTCTATCCCTAGGAATTAGTGATGCTTCTCTTACATTTTCTAATCCTAATAGCTGAGCCGTTAATCTTTCTAATCCTATGGCAAGACCTCCATGGGTTGGCATACCTTGTTTAAATACACAGGTATAGCTGCTGTAATTCTCTGGGTTAAGGCCTTTATATTCTATATTTTTTATTAACTCATTATAATTATGAATTCTTTGTCCTCCAGTAGTTATTTCAACTCCTCTAAATAATAAGTCAAAACTGTGAGTATCTAGTTCTCCACAAGGCATGGTGTACATTGGTCTCTTTCTCCTTGGGTAATGGGTTAAAAATATGAAATCTGAGTTTAACCTTTCCTTAGCATATCTATAAATAAGTTTTTCACCCTCTGGGTCAAGGTCTCCATCTAAGTTCTCTTTACCGTACTCTTTTTCTAATATGTCTAAGGCATCCTTCAACTTCATTCTAGGTATTTCTTCTTGGATTTCTGGAATTTTAACTTCTAGTATGTCTAAGTATTTACTTCCTTCTTCTTTAACCTTACTTAAAATATACTTTAATAGTCTTTCTTCCATGTCCATAACTTCTCTTTCATCTTCTATAAATCCCATTTCAAAGTCCATACTTATATATTCATTTAAGTGCCTATTGGTATTATGCTGTTCTGCTCTATATACATGAGCTATCTCAAAAACTCTTTCAAAACCTGCACCTACCATCATCTGTTTATAAAACTGAGGGCTTTGAGCTAGATAAGCCTCTCTTTCAAAATATTTAACCTTAAATACCTCTGTTCCTCCTTCTGCTCCCTCAGATACTAATTTGGGTGTGAAAATTTCTGTAAACCCTTCCTTAGTTAAAAATTCTCTAAATCCCTGAACTAGTATATTTTGAATGCCAAATACTGAACTTATCTTTTCATGTCTTAAACTTAATACTCTATTATTTAACATAGTGTCTAAATTAATGTTAAGCTCTTTATTATTAACTTCTATAGGAAGTTCTCCTATTGTAGAATTAATAACTTCAATACTTTCAATTTCAATCTCAAAGTTATTTAATTTATTTTTTCCCTCTTTAACTACACCTTCAATAGAAACTACAGATTCTGTTTTTAAATCCATTTTTTCAGCAATAGAATTTTCAGCTACACATTGCACTAGTCCAGTTCTATCTCTTAATACTATAAAAGTAATAGATTTCAACTTTCTAACACGATAAATCCATCCTGATATTTTTACTTTTTCATTCATATGATCAATTAAATTATTTACTAATACTCTTTTCATTGTTATACCTCCTAAATTTAAACATTTTAAAAGCCCCTTAAGCCAACGGCTCAAGGGGCAAAATATGCGGTACCACCCTTGCTGATATAGTAATTAAACACTAATAAATTCTTAGAGTCTTACACTCTAGAAATTATTATATATTAGGATAGATTAATTTTCTTAAGACATTTGAAGATGCCTTATACCGGTATNNAAAACTTACATTAATGAAACGAGCTCTATTTCATTAAAATAAAAAAACCTTCACTCCAATAGGAGTGAAAGCATATTCACGGTACCATCCTAATTTGATTAAGTATTATTTACTTTATCATCTCAATCCCTTTAACGGGGGAATCCGATCTACCCTACTTTTCATTTCAGGTAAATATCTCCAGGATGTCTTTCAATACTACTTTTCTCATAGAGCTTCCACCATCCTCTACTCGCTTTACATACTTAGTAATATTTACTCTTCCTTTCAAAGAATTATAAATATATATTTTCTATATAATATGCCTTTTTAGAATTTTTGTCAATATATTTTGATAATTCTTTCATCATCTTTAGTTAAAATTTTAAATAAATAAATTTAACTAATAGTTATTTCAAATAATACTAAATTATTCTAAAAAAAATATTATTATATACTTGGATATAAATTTATTCTTTTATGAATTTATAGAAACCTACAATAAAACAAAAAGGTGTGTGTGAAAATGGACGAAAAGAAAAATTTACTTTTAGATGCTCTATGTAACAGCGTCCTTGATATGGATGAAGATTTAGTAAGAGCTAAAGCTGACGAATACCTAAATCTAGGATATGATGCCTATGATGGAATAGCTTCTGGTTTAGCTGTAGGAATGGATAAGACAGGAATTTTATATGAGGAAGAGGAGTATTATATTCCTGAGCTACTTATGTGTTCTGATGCTATGTATGCAGGTATGGATAAGTTTAGACCTCATCTAAAATTTGCTTCTAATGAGATAAAACATAAGGCTGTTGTGGGTGTAGTAGAGGGCGATACCCATGACATAGGTAAAAATCTATTCAAAATTATGCTTGAAACCTGTGGTTTTGAGGTATATGACCTAGGAAGAGATGTTCCTCCTATGGAATTCATAAATAAAGTAAAAGAAACAAAAGCTACCTTAGTCGGAATGTCTACTTTAATGACTACAACTATGGATAATATGAAGGTAGTTATTGATATGTTAAATGATGTTGGGCTTAGAGATGATGTTGTAGTCATGATAGGTGGTGGACCCATCTCTCAAAGCTTTGCAGATAAAATAGGGGCAGATGGTTATGAAGTTGAGGCTTCAAAGGCTGCTCGTTTAGCTAAAGAGCTTGTTTCAAGGAGGCGTGTAGCTAATGCTTAAAGATAAAATGACTCCTATGGAAAGAGCTATAGCAATTTCTAAAGGAAACACTATCGATAGAATACAATGCAATCCAAATCTTTCCAATGGTATTGCAAGGGTAGCAGGATTAAAAATTTCTGAGTTTAATCATAGTAGTAAAGCTCTATCCCATGCAGTTATAGAAACCCACAAAAGATTTGGTGGAGATGGTGCTAAAATATTTACAGATTTATTTATTATTTCAGAAGCCATGGGTGCAAAAATGAAATATCCAGAAGATAATACTGTAGACCTACTTGAACCAGCAATTAAATCTATAGATGAACTAAGTAAACTTACCCCTGTAAACCCATTAAAGGATGGAAGGCTTCCTATTCATATAGAAGCTATGAAAATCGTAAAAGATGCTATAGGTTCTGAAGTTCCTTGTAGTGCAGCAATAGTAGGACCATTCACTAATGCATGTTTCTTAATTGGTGTTCAAGAAATGACCAAACTCATGATAAGAAATCCTGAAGCCGTTCATAAACTATGCAAAATTTCTCTTGAAAGTTGTATTTCTTTTGTGAAAGAATCTCTAAAACAAGGCGTTGGAATTAGCATCTGTGAACCTATGGCATCTTCCACTGTTATTAGCCCTACTCATTTCAGAAAATACTGTACGCCATATATGGAACAATTAGTTAACTTCATAAAAGATAAAGGTTCAACTCCTTCTGTTCATATTTGTGGAAAAACAGATCCTATTTGGCAAGATATAGTAGACTTAGGCTTCAGTGCATTTAGCATAGATAATGTAGTAAGCCTATCAAAGTGTAAAGAAACTATAGGAAACCAAATAAAAATCATGGGAAATGTAGATCCTTCTACTGTAATGTATAGCGGTACTCCTAATGAAGTTAAGGTAGCTACCTTAATATGTATAAGGGATGGTTATGATAGCCCTAAAGGCTATTCGGTAATGTCCGGATGTGGACTTCCTGTTGAAACTCCTATAGATAATATCCATGCTATGCTGGATGTTACTAGAGAACTTGGATGGCCTATAGATCCAGAAAAAATAGATTTTCTAATTAAAAAGTATGGTGGTATTTAAATGTATTCTATTGGTTTATAAATGAGTTTTAAAATATTCAAAGTTAAATCAGCGCTAAAATTTCCTTATGTTGTTGAAAGTAATCTTTCTTATAACTATTAAGTAAGTTTCAGCGCTTAAATTACATGTAGTTTATTTACTATTTAAATGTAACTTTGACCAATCTTCAAAAAGTATATTAGCTGTAGGTTTAGCTTCTGGTACTCCATCTAGTTTTTTTTGTGCTACCATAAGATTTTGTTCATAATCTATAGCATAAATTGCTGCATCTGATGCAATCTGACGTTGTATATCTCGATAAATTGCTTTTCTTCTATCTGCATCTACCTCTTCTGCCCCTACCTTCCATAAATTATCTACTTTAAAGTTAGTATATCCCGTTTGATTATAGTAAGAGCCTGTTTCAAACATCTTTCTATAATCTTCTGGAGCTAATCCTAAAGAATATCCACTAATGTATAAAGCAAATTCATCATCTTTACTATATAACTTGTTATAAAACTCTATATTTTCATAAGGTACTATGTCAACCTCTATATCTATGTCTTTCAACTGTTTCTGTACGATTTCTGCATACTTCTTATGAGCAAAGGCTTCTTTATTATATGCTAACTTAAGGTTATTTATAGCAACTCCGCTTTCTTCTATTAATTCTTTAGATTTTTCTATATCATGATTATATACTTCTACCTCATCTTCTATGTATAGTTCTGCCTCTTTAATTAAAATTGAATTCCCTTCTTCTACCTTCTCTGCACCTGATTCTCCATAGGCTGCAACTATCATTTCTTTTCTATCTAAAGCATAAGATAGTGCTTTTCTAAATACTATATTTTGCATTGAACTAACATTTTGATTAAAAACTATATAGTTTAATCTTCCTTGGCTAAAGGTATAAGATTGCAATTCTTCTCCCTTATAGGCTTTATCATATAATTCTAGGCTTGCTTTAACTAAAGTTAGCTCTCCCTTATTAAATGCCTCCTCTGCAACTTCTTCTGATGAAAATACTTTTATTGTTATGAAATCAGCCTTAGGGCTTCCTGAATAATAATCATCATATTTTTCTAAAACCATAGTATCTTCTTTAGTCCATTCTTTAAATTTAAAGGGTCCAGATCCTATAGGTGTCTTATTTTTCTCTGAAGTTGAAACTATACCTTCATTGTCATAAATATGCTTAGGAATAGGAACCACCTTTGAAAGATTATATAAAAACATTGAGTTCTCAACTGGAAGGGTTAT
The DNA here is from genome assembly GCF_002414285.1 of Clostridium sp. UBA5119. NCBI lineage: Bacteria > Bacillati > Bacillota > Clostridia > Eubacteriales > Clostridiaceae > Clostridium > Clostridium sp. UBA5119. The sequence goes on from NZ_DHYX01000063.1 coordinate 56,946, forward strand.
TTTAATAGTTAATTCATCTAATTTTTCTGCTTTTATAGGTTTTTCATCTATAATTAAATAATCTCTTAAGGGTGAATCTTGATTCTCATCTAAAATTAGGTTTATTGTATACTCTAAATCATCTGAATTTATAGGTCTACCATCATGCCATTTTAGATTTTCCTTTAATTTAATAGTTATCTCCTTATTATCCTTAAAGTCAACAGACTCTGCTAGATAAGTTCTAACATCTCCGTCTCCATAGAAAAAAAGTGGAGAATAAATTATATTAGACACTAGCTGAACCTCTCCTACATTTGTAAATGCAGGGTTTACTATTTCTGGTTTCTCTGTTACTGGAACAATTATATTTCCTCCAGCCGTAGTAGATATTTGTCCTTCATCATTTTTAGGCCCTTTTAAATTACCGCACCCAGTAAAATTCATTATACTTATAATTATTAATAACATAGAAATCATTCTTTTAAGTTTCATAATGTCCTCCTTGATATAAAACATAAATTATTTTACTTTAGCTTTTGCACTTTAGACTAATTTTAAGCATAAAAATAAATTATTCTTAAAATATAGGTACATTATGAAATTTACCCACGAAAAAGACTATCTCAAAACAAATTACATCTTATATTTAGTAAATTGTTTTGAGATAGTCCTATAAACAGATTTCTAAGCTTAAGAGGAAGTTTTCACTCCCACTGAAGTCTAGACATCGTTATCCAAGGACGTAACTGCTCTTTACTCCCACTTTTAAGAAGATTGGAGTATTAAAGCTAGTAGTCATCGGATAAACTTAATGGAATATTGGGTATAAAATAAATTAAATATAATTATACTATAAACTTGGTTTACAAATAAATTCATCTATTTTACAATCTAAAATATTAGAACCATGAGACGTACGCATAATAATGGCAGTATCTACTCCTAGACTTGTTCCCCCTAAAGCTATAATGGGCTCCATATATCCTATAGCACCACTATCTAAAGCCATTACTGCTATTTCCACTGCTACTTTAGTACCTTGACCTAACATACGTAGAGAGTATGCAATTATTTCTACAGGATTTACTCCTCCAAACTTACGTGAAAGTCCACGTTCTGCTCCACTAAGCACATGGGTTGTAGTTACAACCTTAATTCCTCTACTTTTAAATAACTCTAGTTTTTCTGCAGAGATTTCTTGAACTCCGGGTTCTTTAAATCCATTAACATGTGTAACACATACTATGTTTATTCCATCTATATCTAACTTAAGAAGCTCCTCTATAGTATTCCCTGTACTAGTAGGTACTACTATAGTCTTAATACTCCTTTTACGAGCTGTTTTTAATGCACTCTCTAATGTATTTTTAGTATTCTGTTTTCCTGGTTTTTCAAAATACATACTAACTTCCTCCCCAAATTATATATAATATATTTAAATTATAGCATATATCCTCTTTACTAATAATTGTACCAGAGCTAAAGGCCTTAATTTAACGCTTTTAAAATCAAAGTGTAAGCATTTTCTTTTATCTTTTCTATATCCATGGCTTCAAGGTTTGATGTAGAACAAAAATAATTTGAATAGCCTAACATAGCACTTATAAACACATAGTATTCATACTCTCTATTTTCTTGTGCTTTAACTATACCCTCATCTATTCCAACTTCCATTAACCTTCTTACAGCGTCAGACATTTCTTCCTTTCGCTTTATAAAAATTTGGTTACCTTCTTCTAAATATTGTCTTAGTTTATCTGTTTCAATACTTGATAAAGCCAGAATAAAGTTTGAGTTTTTGCTTCTAGAATTTTCTTCTATTAATTTAAACAAACCATAACATTTATTTTTAAATCCCTGAGCTTTATTAACTATGCTAAATACTTCATTAAATTGAATTTCTATATTATATATAATAGCCTTTGCTAGTATTTCTTCCTTAGACTTGAAATAATTATACAGAGTTCCTTTCCCCATGCCTGCTGCTTCTGCAATATCAGCAGCTTTTACTGAATGAAGGTCTATACCTTCATTAATAAGCTTTATTACAGCATTAAATATATCTATTTCTCTTTTACCATAGTTATTATCAAACATTTTTACCCTCCTCAACCTCTAATACTAAAGCCTTCCTATGCAATATGTCGTATATAATAGGAACAATAAATAATGTTAATAGTGTAGCATAGGTTAATCCTCCTATGGTCACGATAGCCATTGGTTGAATCATATCTGCTCCCATTCCTATTCCCATAGCAAGGGTTGAAAGTCCTAAAATAGTAGTTAATGCTGTCATAAGTATAGGTCTAATACGAGCCTTTCCAGTTTCAATTAAAGCATTTCTTTTATCAACACCCTGTAACCTTAATTGATTTACATAATCAACAAAAACTATACCATTGTTAACTACAATTCCTGCTAATACAAGAAAACCTAACATGGAAATCATACTTATTTCGAAACCAGTTATTACCAATGATAAGAGTCCTCCTGTAAATGCTAGAGGTATAGTAATCATNNGGTGATAATAATGACTGAAATTGAGCTACCATTATTAAATATATTAAAACAATAGCTAGTGAAATCATTTTTATTAAATCTCCTAAGGTTTCATTAATAGTTTCACTTTCTCCAGTAATATCTATGATGTATCCATCTGGTAATTTATAAGAACTTATTTTGCTTTCTACATCTCTACTGACAAGTCCAATATTGTGATCATTGTCTATACCCGCAGTAACTGACATACTTCGTACTTGATTCTTATGGTTAATAGAAGCTAATGCCTGGTCTTCTGAAATTGTAGATATATCCTTAAGGGATACTTCCTTTTCTTCACCATTAACTGTAGCTTTTATAGTATAATCCTTCAATGTTTCCCTTGTTAATTCTTCCTTAGACTCAGTTACAACTATTACAGGATATTCATTAGAGTTAATGGTAATATTAGTTGATTTAGTTTCATTCTTAATCGCTGTAGCCACTTGTTGATATACTTGTGCTACAGTAAGTCCATATTTAAGTGCCTTATTTTTATCAACTGTAATTCTAGTCTCTTCTGATGCATCTTTTAGACCATTCGATATATCAATTGTTCCTTCAGTGTCTTCTAAAATTCCTGTTAAATCAGTAGCTATCTCCTTAAGTTTATCTAAGTCATTACCTTTAACAAGAATTTCTATACCTGAGCCACCCATAGCTGACATATCCATATTAGATGAATTTACAGTTATATCACAATTTAAGTCCTTTGTTTTTTCATCTATTATAGTAGCTACTTGTTGACTAGTGTTACTTCTTTCATCCTTCAAAATTATATACATAGATACCGCTTTATTGCTACCATTACCACCTAAAAGGCCCATGGAGCCATTTCCACCTTGCATAGCACCTACTGTTTTAACATCTGGTATTGTAAGGATTAAATCCATTATCTTATTACTCATTTCTCTAGCATCTATGGTAGTACTTTCCTTAGGCATTTCTATTGATACCATTATCTCATTACTATCAACCTCTGGCATAAATGCTGTCCCCATAGAAAAAGCACTATAAGCACTAGAAATTAATAATACTACCACTAAACCTATAATTATAATCTTATGATTAAGTGCTTTTTCTAGTAACTTTACATAAATTCCTATAATTTTATCAAATAGTTTATGAGACTTTTCTTTAGTATTGGTTAGCATAGTAGATGACATAGTAGGCACCAAGGTTAAGGCTATAATTAAACTAGCAATTAATGAATATGCAATTGTTAGTCCCATGTCAGTAAATAGTTGTCGAGATATTCCTTGAGTAAATACAATAGGTAAGAATACACAAATTGTTGTTAAAGTAGATGCAAATATTGCTCCTGAAACTTGAGCTGCACCATAAACAGCAGCCTTAGCAGAAGACATACCTTCACTTCTTAATCTATATATATTTTCAATTACTACAATACTATTATCTACTAACATACCAACTCCTAATGCTAGTCCTGCTAAAGATATTACATTCATAGTAACTCCACTAAAATACATTAACCCTATTGCAAATAATAAACTTACAGGTATACTCATTGCTATTATAACTGTTGGTTTTATATCTCTTAAAAAAACAAGTAATATTACTATTGCAAGAATTCCTCCTAAAATTAAGTTATTTAATACAGAATTTATTACAATATCAATATACATTCCTTGATCACTAAGCTGATTTATATGCATATCTGGATTTTCTTTTGATAATTTTTCGATAATTTTATTTATATCATGGGATACTTCAGCAGTGGAAGCTGTACTTTGTTTTTGGAAAGAAAGTAAAATACCATCATTACCATTAATTTTTGCATACATGTCATGGGAATTATTTATAAATCCTATATCTGCCACATCTTTAAGCTTTACTGTACCAATACCATCTATATCCAAGGTTATCAATTCTAAATTTTCTATTTCATCTACATTTGAAAATTGGTCTCCTACCTTAACTAAATACTCATGTTTATTTTCTGTAATATATCCAGCTGGCATGGAAAAGTTTTCTGCTGCTAATATACTACTTAATGAACTTTGGGAAATCACTCCATCTAATCCTGCTTTTTTATAAGCATTTTCTTCTGCAATTTTAAATTCTTCTTTTCCTTTCTTAATAGCCTCTTCACTTTCTTCTAATTGAAGTTGTGCCTTGGCTAACTCAGAGTTAAGGGTGGCCTTTCCAGCTTCTAATTGTTTTTCTCCCCCTATAACTTCTGATAACTTCTTCTCTAATTCCTTCTTTTGCTTTAAAATCTCTTCAATACTTTTATTAGTAGCTTCTAAAGTTATAGATAGTTGTGTTAATTTTAACTTTTCTTCTGCTGAAGTTTCTTCTCCTGCCTTTATTTCCTCTTCTATAACTTTTTCTAGATTTTCCTTTTCTTTTTTAATCTCATCACGCTTTTTTTCTAATTCTTCTTGACCTTGGATTAATAATTTTAACCCTTGCTCAACTTGAGATTTTCCAGAAGAAAGGCTCATACTACCTTCCAATAACTTTTCTTTCTGCTTATCACTTTCTTCATTAAACTTAACTTTACCATCTTGCAAAGCTTTTTCAGCTTTATCTAATTCTGCTTTAGTTTGAGATAGTTTTCCATCAATAGATTTAAGAATTCTATTATTAAGCTTATCTATTTTTTCTTGCTTCAGAGAGATTTGTAAACTTTCCTCAATTATCCCTGTACCAGAAACAGATGCTACTCCATCCAATCGTTCAAATTCAGGTATAATCTCCTCTGCTACTTTCTTTGATGTTTCAGTAATATCTTTTCCATCAAAGTCTACACTAGCAACTACAATTGGTAGCATATCTGGATTTATCTTTATTAGCATAGGTGTCCCCACTTCATCATCAAGTTGGGATTTAACCATATCAATATTTCCATTCATCTCAATCATAGCGCTTTCCATATTAGTCCCTTGAGTAAACTGAATAATAACCATGCTTGAGTTTTCACTAGAAATACTATTAATTTCTTCTACTCCACTAGTAGTAGATAAAACTTGTTCTAATGGCTTTGTCACAGTAAGCTCAACTTTCTCTGGACTTGCACCAGGATAGGCAGTTATTACTGCTACATAAGGTAAATCTATACTAGGTAATAAATCAGTAGTCATTGATGTAAAAGATATAATTCCAAGAATAATAACCAATACAACCCCTACTATAACAGTCATAGGTTTCTTCACACTGAATTTTGATAACACTTTAGTACCCCCATTATTATTAAATTTAAATGACTGACCGTCCAGTCATCAGATATTGTACCATATATTACATATAGTTACAATGAGTTCATGGCATTAAAAAGCTGCTTAAAAATAGACTAAATACTTAACTAAAGTACTTAATCTATTTTCAAGCAGTATATTCTCTTTATATATTTTTTAGAATATATTATTCATAAATATTTAACTCAACAGTCACCTTAAATAAATCCCCATCTATACCTATTTCTAAAGTTCCGTCATGAAGTTCTATTATGCTTTTTGCAATCGCTAAACCTAAGCCTGAACCTTCTGTATTCCTTGATTCTTCTCCTCTTTTAAATCTTTCTGTAATCTCACTAGCATCAAAGTTTAATTCATAAGCTGATATATTTTTCATAGTTATATATACCTTATCATTTTCAGATTTCACATCTACATAAACTCTAGTGCTTTTTAGTGAATATTTTATAGCATTAGAAATTAGGTTTTCAAATACTCTCCAAATCTTTCTTCCATCAGCATTAATATATATTTTTTCTGATGGTATATTGGTTTTAAAATCTAAATTTGCTTCTTGAATTCTATTCTCTGCTTCTCCTAATGTCTGTCTTATTAAAGCATTTAACTCTATTTTTTCAAAATTTAACTGCATAGCTCCACTTGTAGCCTTGGAAGCCTCAAATAAATCTTCTATTAATATCTTTAATCTTTGAGATTTCCTATCTAAAACTTCTACATAAGCTCTTGCTTCTTCTGGTTCAATGCCCATTCTTTTAAGTAAATCTACATAATTAATAATTGATGTTAATGGAGTTTTAAGATCATGAGATACATTTGAAATAAGCTCTGTTTTCATTTTTTCACTTTTATTCTCATTTTCTATAGATTTTCTAAGTCCTTGCTTCATATTGTTTATACTATGAGCAAGATCTCTTAATGCTCCCTTCCCCTCTTCTGATATATCATCATTAATTTTTCCTTCTGAAATAAGCTTAGCACCATTAGTTATTTTATTTAAATAAGCAAATTCTTTTACTAATTTATATATAACAATTGCTGTAGCAACTATATCAAAGCCAAGTGCAATAACTGCTCCTACTGCTCCTACTATAGCCATTAATATTAAAGATACACTAGTACAAATAGCTACATATACGCCTATAACCAATACTAATTTTCTTCCTAAAGTACCTTTTTCCATAGCTATACATAAATGATTATAAAGTTTTACTCCATAACTATCTTTAAGAAGTGTATTCTCCTTATAATTTTGAAGTAAGGCTTTGATAATTAAGTAATAAGCTATCAAAATTAATGTTACCACTATTATATTATTAATATTGATGGTGTATCTATATTCATTACTCCAATTATGTGTAAAAAACATATGATAAGATATCCATCCCATTAATATACCTAATAACTTAAATTCTAAAGGCATATTTTTTAATTTTTCTACTATTCTACTTGAATAGCATGGCTTATATCTAAACTTCCTAAGGACAAAAATCATAATTACTACCCCAAATAAGGAGATTATCAAAATGCCTATTTCTGTATCTACAATAGAATTAGCTTGCAGAAATTTTTCATAAGTATTATATATGCTATCTCCAGCTACTAGTTTACTTGGGACTGCTATATATATATCCAAGTCTCCCTTTACTCTAAAGCTCTCTTCATTAGTATAACTATTACCATTCTCATTATAACTATGTGTAACTACTACCGTAGCTCCACGACCTTCGGTGTAGTTACCATATTCATTTAGTTCCTTATCTTTAATAAGTTCTCCATTAATAAATATATTTTTGTTTTCTACTCCGCTAGAAATATGATATTCGGAAAAATAACCACTACTTTTCTTTAACTCTGCAATGGCATCCTTACCTGGTTTATAGTTTGTAAGCCATATGTCATTAGCTTTATCATAGGCAATATACCTTAAATTTGAATAGCTATCCAAAGTCTTAATATACCTATTGTAATTCACCAACTTCTCTTCAACTATTAACTTTTTTAGTTCTTCATCACTATAATTGTACTTTTCCTCTATACTTTTATATATAGCTTCTTCCTCTTTGTTAACCTTCTCTTCCTCCCAATTGTTAGTGTATTTTTCATGTAACTTACTTTGCTCATTACCATACTCTTCTTGAATCTTCTTTCTTATAATTTCTTTTTTCCATTGAATTTCTTCCTGGGTTAAATTTTTCATTTCCTTAATGTAATCTTCTGTTTTATAAAGTTCCATTACTTCAAGAATCTTTTCTGTAAAAGAGTTGATCTCACTTCCTAAAAATTTACTTCCATACAGACTTCTTTCATCAAAAATACCACTATTAACTCTAATGTCTTTAAAGGAAATTAGGGATATGGAGACCATTACTACAGTTATTATAATAGCTATAGTCTTTGCTATTTTTATTCTTCTGCAGTCTTTTACCATTTCTTCATACTCTCTATCCTTTTCATCAACACTTGTCGATTTTGTATCCAATTCCCCACACCACCTTTAAATATTTTGGTTCCTTTGGATTAATTTCAATTTTTTCTCTAATCCTTCTTATATGCACAGCTACAGTATTATCTACATTGTAGCTAGTTTCATTCCAAACTCTTTCGTATATTTCTTCCATGGAAAATACTCTTCCTTTATTCTTAAGCAATAATTCTAAAATTTTAAATTCTATAGGCGTTAGTTTTATACTTTCACCATCAACAAAAACTTCCTTATTTTTAGTGTTTAGTTCTAATCCACCACTTTTTAAAACTTCCTTTTCTTCTTCTTTGTTAAAATTACCTAAGGTCACATATCTTCTAAGTTGTGATTTAACCCTTGCAATTAACTCTAATGGGTTAAATGGTTTCGATAAATAATCATCAGCTCCAGAAGTCAGTCCTTGAATCTTATCTATATCTTCTGACTTTGCTGATAGCATAATTATAGGCATACTTTTTTCTTCTCGTATCTTTAAACAGGCTTGAATACCATCCATTTTTGGCATCATAATATCGAGGATTATTAAATCTACATCATTTGATTTTAAAAATTCTAGCCCTTTTATCGCATCGGCTACTTTAATGGTCTCCATCCCTTCATTTTCTAAGTAAACAGAAATCAAATTTCTAATATCATTATCATCATCTATAACAAGAATTTTGGGTATCATGGTTTCTCCTTTTTAGTAATCTTCCCGAATAAACATTAAATATGTTTTTTAAATCGTTATTAATTCCAACTAGCTAAAGTTATTATCTATTTCATGTATATGCTATATTATTATTCTATCATTTTTTAA
>NZ_DHYX01000096.1:0-15162 GCF_002414285.1 Clostridium sp. UBA5119
TCTAAAGGATGGAAAATTACCAGACATAGAGGCACTGACATCTACATCATTTATAAGTTCATCTTTAGTAAGTTTTAATGCTTCCAGTAGTATAGGTAATTTTCCATCCTTTAGAGGGTTTGCTATTTTGAGAGATTCAATTTCATCTATTGATTTAATAGCAGGTTCTAGTAAATAGGAGATAGCATAATCAGGATAGCATACCTTGGCTCCCATAGCTTCAGCTACTCCTCTAAGACTAGTAGATATGCCTACGCTATCATGACGAAGTTTTTTAAACAAAGCTATTTCTAAATCTGCCATTAGTCGTGCAGAATGATAGTAATCCTTAGTTGTTATACCAATGAATGGCGCCATAGTTGCTCCCATGTCGGGGATACAAATTAGTCTATCAATTTCTAATCCTCTAGAAAATGCATCCATTCTCTCTTTGGGAGTCATTTCTTCTTTAATCACTTAAACATCCCCTTCCTAATAAATGTATTTTAACAATTAACTCATATAATCCTAAAGTTATTATATAAAATATATCCCTATATGTATAATTGAATTATCCTATATATAATGTATATCTATTGACATAATTAATATTAGTAAGAGGTTAATATGGTAAAGATAACAGTATAGTAATATTGTAAGTAAGAAAAAAGACTGAGATATTAAGGAATTACTTAATATTTCAGTCTTTGCTACTAAATTAATTGATATTCATATACAACATAAGGTTTTAGAATTAACCTTATGTTGTATTATTCTTGATAGTTAGAAAGAGTACTATTTACTGAATTTAATGCACTTTCTACTGAATTAAGAGTGTTTTGGATTTTTTGTCTGTTTTGTGGTTTTTCAACAGAGTTTAATGCTTGATTTAAGCAGTTTGTTGAATCCTGAAGTTTACTTTGTACATCTTGAACATGTTGTTTAGCATTTTTTCCTTGATTTTGTTGCATAATAATTTCCTCCTAATTTTTACTTTTAGATATTAAGATAAAATTTAATACCTAATTTAATTTTTAGTCACAGTAAGTTTCTTTACTATAGATAATTATTATTACTAATAGTTAAAGAAATTCACTATGAACTAGTAAAGTTATTGTATGTTATAAATTTTAAATTATACTTTCAAATTTTAATTATCAAAACTAATAATATAATAACAACTAAGTATTAAGATAAGAAAAGCTAGGCAGTAAGCCTAGCTCTTTATTCTTTAATATCTATGGCATCTACAGGACATTGATCTCTTCCATCAACAGCTCCAGCTTCAAGATCAGAAGGTACATCTCCATCTATAGCTTCAGCTTTACCATCATCATCAAATGAATAAACATCAGGGCAGACACNNGCCCCACAGCTTATACATGTATCCTTATTTACTATTGCTTCCATATTTACTCCTCCTTGTTTTTAATATATTAACAAGGTTAGTGTTTGCAGGAATTGATTTCATATACGCATAAATAAGAAAATTAAATAATGATATGTACATAGATGTTAGAGTAAATATATATAATTATATCAGGAGTAGTTGAATCTTTAAATCTCTACGGCGAGTTCATAGTCATCTTGATTTTCACGTTCTTCAATAAGCTTTAAAATATTATCCATAGTATATATTTTAAGAGATAGATCACTGTTGTCTTCTAGTTTACCAATGTATTCTAGGGCATTAGGGGACACACTGCCTGTAGTAAGAATAATACCTTTTTTTATATTGTTTGCCATCATAGCACCAACAATTTTTTGGCATATAACTCTTCCTATAAAGAACTCATCAGACGCATTATCTTCATCATCAGAGTCTAGAGTTGGGTTAGAATTATATCTTTTACATTCAACATAGATTTTTTCATCGTTACAATTTGTAAGAATTAAATCAACTCCACCATCATTACTAGGAGGTGTAAGCTTTATATCCTTATATTCAGGATTATTATGAAAAAGCCATTGACAGAAGCCTTCAAATTGAAGTCCTGTTAATCTATTAATATTTTCTTTTTTAATCCTCATAGTAAATTTTAGTTGTTCATCTTTAAAGCCTCTTATTTTCTCAATAAATTGAGTAAAGCTCTTTATAAGTATTATGAGTACTATAAGTAGTACTAAAATTTCATATTTGTTCATAAGAATCACCTCGTATAATAATTATTGTCATTATAGAAAAAATTAATCACTATATTTAGGATTATTGCTTTGCCATGTGATATTAATGAGCACATTAAACAGATATTTTCATATGAAATCCATAACAGATTTAGAAAAGTATCTTTAATTATGAAGTTTTTTAATATAAAATAGTAATAAATACTTCAAGGAGGTTACGTATGAAGAGAGAAGATTATATTTCTTGGAATGATTATTTTATGAGTATTTCTTTGTTATCAGGAATGAGAAGTAAGGATCCATCAACACAGGTTGGAGCTTGTATAGTTGATTGCAACAATAGGATAGTTTCTATTGGATATAATGGATTTATTAATGGATGTAGTGATGAAGATTTTCCTTGGAGTAGAGATGGAGAATTTTTAGAAACTAAGTATCCTTATGTAGTGCATGCTGAGCAAAATGCTATTTTAAATGCTAGAGGTAAGTCTTTAGAAGGCTGTAGACTATATGTAAATCTATTTCCTTGCCATGAATGTGCTAGAAATATCATTCAATCAGGTATAAAGGAAGTTTATTATCTTAGTGATAAGTATGCTGAAACAGATTCTATAAAAGCCTCTAAATATATGTTTGAAAAGGCTAATGTAAAATTAACTCAATTAACTCCAAGTGTAGACAAGATAGAGATAAAATTAAAATAGACCTATTAAATTAGAGCTAAACGGATTGTCTCATATTTTTATATTGAGATAATCTTTTTTTATTTATGAGCAATATCAACTGAATTTTAGAATGAATTAAAGCCCCATTTTAAGATTGGTTGAACGTATACCTAAGAGGTTAAGTATAATAAATAATTATATTTTAAGACAGAATTTGTTAAGGAGTAGATTAAATGAAAACTAAAGATATGATGAGAGATGCTATAGTGATTGGTTTTGCTTTATTTGCTATGTTTTTTGGAGCAGGAAATCTTATATTTCCAACATTTTTAGGACTAGAATCAGGGATAAGTTGGAGTAGTGGATTGTTTGGATTTGTTTTAGCTGATGTAGGCTTAGCTATACTATCAATTATAGCTTCAGCTAAATGTAATGGAGATGTAAGTGAAATTTTTGGAAAGGTAGGTAAAAGATTATCAATAATTTTCGGTGCTGTTATAATGGTATGCTTAGGACCACTTCTAGCCATACCGAGGACAGCAGCAACAACCTATGAAATGGGTATTGTGCCAATATTTAAAGGATTTAGCCCAGTAGTATTTTCTATAATATTTTTTGCTATAACATTGGTTTTATCTATAAAACCATCTAGGGTAATTGATATAATAGGTCAGTTTTTAACCCCAATGCTTCTCATAACTCTACTATTACTTATATTAGTTGGAATAATAAATCCAATTGATTCTATCAGTATAGCGCCAAGAGTAGAAAGTATATTTGCCGAAGGAGTAATCCAAGGTTATCAAACCATGGATGCATTAGGAGCTATAGCATTATCTACTGTTGTAATAACAACATTAAGTAATAAAGGATATAAAGGAATAAAGGAAAAAATAAAATTAACCTTAAAAGCTTCTATTGTTGCATCAATAGGACTAGTTTTAGTTTATGGTGGGTTGACTTATTTAGGAGCTACCATTTCAAATCAATATACAAACATACCATTAGGAGAAATATCTCAAACAGCATTAATAGTACATATAACAGATATATTACTTGGAAAACCAGGAAAGATATTATTAGCAATAATAATAGGTCTTGCATGTCTTACAACATCAATAGGACTTACGTCTTCAACAGCCCAGTATTTTAGTAAAGTATCAAAGGAAAAATGGAAATATAGAGATATAGTTATATTTGTATGCGTGTTTAGTAGTATAGTAGCTAATTTTGGAGTAAGTACTATAATAAAATTTTCAGCACCAATATTAAGTGTAATCTATCCTCCAACAGTTACATTAGTAATATTAACATTATTTAAAGAAAAAATTAAGAACAATTATGTGTTTATTTTTTCAACATATACAGCTTTATTTATAAGTGTATTAACGGTTTTAAACGATATTGGAATAGGCAGTTCAATAGGAGTACCAATAGTAACTGAACTGCCATTTGCGAATTTAGGTTTTAACTGGATAGTTCCAGTTTTAGTGTCAGGTATAATGGGGAATTTTATTAAAACAAACACAGAAATATAATATTTAAATCATATTTAATATTACAAAGATATACAATGTAATTAATAAGTGTTATGGATGATTTATATAATTGTGGCAAACATGTTATAATAAACACATGTAATTGAGTATTTTAAAGATAGAATACTTACATAATCTAATATAAAAATTAGTTTGGAGGTAGAGTTATGATTAAAGCAATTGAAGAGCGTAGAAGCATAAGAAGATATATGGATAAACAAGTGGAAGATGAGAAGCTATTACAAATTCTTCATAGTGCAAGACTAGCACCATCAGGCAGCAATACACAACCATGGCAAATTATTGTGGTTAAGGAGCAGAGAAATAGAGAAAAAATTGCAGAGGCTGCTTATAATCAAAAGTGGATGGTTAGTGCACCTGTTCACCTTGTGTGTGTTGCAGATATAAAATCAAGGTTACCTAAGTGTGATGGCCTCTACATTGATGAATATAGCAATGATTTTGAAGTTAAGCAAATTATTAGAGATACATCTATTGCCATTGAACATATGGCGCTTGAGGCAACAGATTTAGGGTTGGGAACTTGTTGGATTGCTTGGTTTGAACAGAAGGACTTTAGACCAGTTTTAAATATTCCTGATGATAAGTATGTGGTTGCAGTATTAACTTTAGGTTATCCAGATGAAGCGCCAAGTCCTCGTCCAAGAAAAAGTTTAGAAGAAATAGTTCATTATGAGCAGTGGTAATAGATAATGAAAGTATATAATAAGTTAGTAAGAGATAAGATTCCACAGGTGATAGCTGAAGATGGAAATCAGTGTGATATAGAAATTGCATCTAAAGAGGACATGATTTCTTTATTAGAAGATAAGCTAAAAGAAGAGGTAAATGAATATCTAAAGGATAAAAATTTAGAGGAGCTAGCGGATATTATGGAAGTACTATTTGGATTAGCTCATAATTTAGGATATTCTGAAGAGGAATTAGTGGAGAAAAGAAATTGGAAGTTGAAGCAGCGTGGGGGATTTAAGGAAGGCATTGTTCTTAAGTCTGTTGAGTAAAAATATTAGCTATATTTTAGTCGGTATGATTAAAACTATAGAGCATAATGTTATAAAAAGTTTTTATTTAGTTTTTAATAATGAGGCAAAAGATAAGGAGATACTGATGATAAGAGAATTATTTGAAGATATATATCAAATAGAGGTAGAACTTCCGGATAATCCTTTAAGGGCACTAAATGCCTATTTAATTAAGGGTAATGAAAGAAATCTACTTGTGGATACAGGCTTTCGCAAGGTTAAATCTTTAGAAAGCTTAAGACAAAGTTTAAAAGAATTGAATGTCAATATGGCCAATACGGATATATTTTTAACTCATCTTCATGATGACCATACAGGTCTTGTACCATTTCTTTTAAATTCCAATAATAAGGCTTATATTCATCCAAGAGAAAGTGAAGAGATATATAATTTAAGAAAAGTAACTTATATGGAAGAAGTTAATATATTTAATGAAGCAATGGGATTTCCTAAGGGAGAGGCGGTATCAGCACTAAAAGCTCTAAGAGATCAAGAAGGTTTTGAAGAAAGTTTCACTGAGCCAACCTATACAGATATCAAGGATGGGGAAACATTAAAGGTAGGAAAGTATGAGTTTAAATGCATTTTGACTCCAGGGCACACCCCAGCTCATTGCTGCTTATATGAAGAAAACCATAGGATTTTAATTGGTGGAGATTTAATATTAGCAAAGATAACTCCCAATATAGCCTATAACCTTGAGCAATGGATGGAAAACCCTTTACAGGAATACTTTGATAGCTTAGATAGAGTTGCATCGCTACCTATAGACGTGACACTGTCTTCTCATAGAGCTATTATAAGGAATACTAAAAAGAGAATAAGAGAACTCAAGGACCATTATGATCTTAGGTTAGAGGAAATCATGGATATTTTGGCTAATGGAGAAAAACTTTCGCCTTATGAAATTGCAGGAAGAATGCACTGGAGTATAACAATTAAAAGCTGGGAAGACTTCCCAGTAACTCAAAGATTCTTTGCCCTAGGGGAGTGTATGTCCCACTTAGTCTATCTTGAAAAGCTTGAAATGATAAATAAGTTATATAAAGATGGAAAGATTTATTATGTTATATCAAATAAAGGATTAGTGTGGGCAATAGTTAAATACATTAAAGAAAGTTAAAAGAGCAAGTTTTAAAATAAATATAAAGGATGTTTAGAAATAAGGTTATTTCAAAACATCCTTTTAAGTTCTAAAATTATTGAGCTACTGTTGATGAACAGATTTTACAGATGTTTATAGTTTTTCCGTCTTCACATTTCTTAGTCCAAACCAATTTTACTCTTTTTCTACCGCATAGAGGGCATGTACCTCTCCAACCTACTATTTTCTTAATAACCTTACCTCTTCTTTGCTTACCCATTTTCTCATCGCTCCTTTCTTTAAAAATATATTTTTAGAAAGGCGGAGTTATGACTAAAAAATTAAGATAAGCCTAAATAAAAAAAGTAGTACCACAATTAAGTTAGAACTACTCTTATATATTTTAGGGTATGTTGATTATCTATACATTTAGATTATAAGATAAATGCTGGAAATGGAAACGAAAACATAACCAGCATTCATCTCATAAGAGTTTAAAATTAAATGAAAACGTAAAATTTTAATGTAAGTAATATTATAGTTTTATTTTAACATAAAACACTATAAATAAATTAATTAAATTAACTATTTACAATAAATTTTAAAAGTTGTTAAGTAATTATAGAAAATATTAATAAAGTGTATACATAGAGTGAATAAATAGATAAGTAGTATAGCGTATTTTATTTTACAATACGGTTTATTATTTTACAAATGTTGTATATAATAAAGATATGAATATTAGAAAAGTTGGTGATCACATTGGCAAACCAATTAATTAAAGAAGAAATCTTAAATAAGTTAAAATCAGAAGAATTTACTGGTTTTATAAAGAGATTTGACATTATAAATATAGTTGTATTTGGAAGTGTTTTAACTGAAGAGTTTAATGAAGAATCAGATGTAGATATTGCAGTATTAGGAAAAGGTAGCTTCTCTTTAGATGATATTTTAGAAATAGAATTATTTTTAGAAAGGTTTTTGGAAAGAGAAATTGATGTTGTAGATTTAAAGAGTAAAACTTTAGATATATTTGTTAAGATAAGTATTCTAAACTCTTGCGAAATTATATATTCAACTGATAATAAAGTATTTGAAGATTTTTGCGATGACGTGGAATGGATATATAGAGAAAATGAAAATTTTATTCATTTTAGAAAGGTTGATGTTTTGTATGAATGAAGAAAGACTTATGAGAATAATTGAGGATTTAAAGGAATGTAGTAGTGATATAGAAGAATGTATAGAAATTATTAAAACTAGCAATGATAGATTACTCTTAAAGTTAGCAAAATCAAGTTTAAGGCAGTTATTTGTTAGTTTTCATACCATTCTTGAGGATTTATGCTCCATTATACTAAAGGAAATCTAAAGATTTAAGATAAGTATAAGCTTAAGTGATAGCTTAAAAATATTTAGAGAAGAAGGAATCTTAGATCAGGATACATATGAATTCTTAGAAAAATCTAAATTAATTAGAAATAGAATTGCTCATAGATATAAAGAACCAACTCATGAAGAACTTTTCAATCATATTGTGAAATATAAGAGTAAATTTAAAAAAATTATTAGAATAGCAGCTAGTTATTTATAAACTGTGGGAAGAAGATAAGAGAGTAGTATGAAAAATATGATCTATAAAAGCAACTAGGAATATAAAATTCTAGTTTAGAAAGGAGCACTTAATATGGATAACAGTACTTTATGGTATATGGAGAAGAGAGTTGATAGAACTATAAAAAATTTAAATAGAAGAAATATGGAGGGATTCTTTGTAAAAGATAAAAGTGAGTTAATGACCATTTTAAAGAAACTTATAGATGAAAAATCCACAGTAGGGGTAGGGGACTCTATGACACTTTTTGAAACAGATGTCATAGATTTTCTACGTAAGGGTGATTACGTATTTTTGGACAAGTACAGAGAAGGCATTACAAGTGAAGAGAAGAAGGATATTTATATACAAAATTTTTCTGCAAACACATTCATGTGTAGCACTAATGCTCTAACGGAGGATGGAGAGCTGTATAATATTGATGGTAATGGGAGTAGGGTTGCACCTATGCTTTATGGTCCAAAGCAAGTTATTCTAGTAACTGGAATAAATAAGATTGTAAAGGATATAGAGGAGGCAGAAAAAAGAGCTAGAAATGNNAGAAATTATGCTGCTCCTATTGATGCCAAGAGATTAAATAAAGATACTCCATGTACTACCTTAGGTTATTGTGTAGATTGTAAGAGTCCCAACAGAATATGTAATGATTTCACAATTATTAGAGGTCAGTTTATTAAAAATAGAATAAAAGTAATTATTGTGGGAGAACAACTAGGTTATTGATAATTTTAAATAACGTATAGTTCGTATAGAACATTAATTTTTAGTCTGCAATACTATAATAGACTTTAATGAATCCTTATACCAAGTAATAGCTTGATGTAAGGATTTTTGTTTATAAAAAATATTTATATATAAATTTATTATAGTATTTTGAAATATTGAAAAAATATAAAGAATATTCATAATTATATAAAAATTAATTAAAAAACATTGTAATTATTCATGAAAGTAGTATAATTATATAAAATATAAAAAATTACAATGGAGGTATTAAAATGAATAAAAAGATTAAAATTACATTGATTGAAAATTTAATCCGATTTATGGGAAGGAAAAATTTTAAGCGAAATGCTTCATTAGCATGTTTAAGTGTATTTATGGTGGTAAATACATCGACTGGAGTTATGGCTATGACTATGGAAGATATGGACAAGATACCAATAAATATAGCAGCAGACAATAATAAGGATAGTTTAAAGCAAAATTTAGAACAAAAGCCAAAACCATATGGAGTATTAAAAGATGGGATTTCAAATAATGAAGAAATTATTCAAGCTAAAACATTAGCAGAGGCTAAAGTAGATGATGTCAGTTTACTTAAACCTTCAGAAGAGAAGAGTGTAGATACAAAAGCAGTTGAAGCTCAGCGCAACTATACCTTAAAAGAACTTTCAGCGATGAGCTATCAAGAAATGGTTAATACTATTGCATCCTTAGAGTGGAGAAATATCGATGGACTATTTAAGTATTCTGCAGATTCACAAGAATTTTACGGTGATAGAGATCGTGTAAAGTATATAATAGAGGATCTAGATACAAGAGCTAAAACTTTTACAGGCACTAATAACAATGGTATTCCCACTATAGTAGAAGTTTTAAGATCAGGGTTCTATTTAGGATATTATAATACTGAATTAAGTTATCTAAATGATAGAAACTTTAAAGACTTATGCTTACCAGCATTAAACTCAATGATTGACAATCCTAACTTTAAGTTTGGAAATAAACTTCAAAATGGTGTAGTTGAAAGTTTTGGATCTTTAATTGGAAA
Source organism: Clostridium sp. UBA5119 (assembly GCF_002414285.1). Taxonomy (NCBI): domain Bacteria; kingdom Bacillati; phylum Bacillota; class Clostridia; order Eubacteriales; family Clostridiaceae; genus Clostridium; species Clostridium sp. UBA5119. The sequence continues at coordinate 9,823 of NZ_DHYX01000096.1, forward strand.
TGCATCTTCCAGTGTAGAAATAGTTAATAAGTCAGCAGCACTATTAAGAGATTATAAAATCAACATAGAGATATATGGTACTGATTTATCAAAGGCTAATGCTATCTACGGAGTAATTAAAGGTATATCCTATGATTTAACTTCTGCAGCCTACGGAAAAGATCCTGCAACAATGCCTTACTACGGTAAAATTGATACCTTTATAAATGAATTAAAAGAAATAGCATTAATGAAAAATACTAATAGTGGTAACCAATGGTTAGTTAATAATGCCATTTATCAAATAGGAGAACTAGGTGCGTTCCATAGCAATCCGAAGATGGCAATTGGATTATTAACTGATGTTATGGATACTTCAAATAAGTATTCAGAGAAATTTTTTATAGCAGCAGAAAGAATTGATTATCTATACAAAGGCATCAACTCACGTGGAGAAAATATAAACTATACCCAACTTCAAGAAGAGGGTTACAACAAGTACCTACCTAATAAGTATACCTTTGATAATGGTTCAATAGTAATGCAAGTTGGATCTAATGTTTCAGAAGAAAAGGTAAAAAGACTTTATTGGGCAGCAAAGGAAGTAGAAGCTCAATTCTTTAGAAATATTGGAAGTGATAAAGTTTTAGAAGCTGGAAATAAAGATAATGTTTTAACTATAAAAATTTTCAACTCCCCATCAGAGTATAAAATGAATCAATATTTAGGTAATGTTAGTACAGATAATGGTGGAATATATATAGAACCTATAGGGACTTTTTACACTTACGAAAGAACAATTCACGAAAGTATTTATAGCTTAGAAGAACTATTTAGACATGAATTTACTCACTATCTACAGGGTAGATATTTAGTTCCTGGTTTATGGGGACAAGGCCCATTTTATGAAAATGAAGATTTAACTTGGTTTGAAGAAGGTTCAGCAGAGTTCTTTGCTGGATCTACTCGTACAGAAGGAGTGAAACCAAGAGAAGCTATAGTGAATCAACTTGCAAAGGAAGAAGCCAACAGATTTACATTAAGTCAAACTATATCTTCTGGATACAATAGTGGATGGCAATTCTATAATTATGGCTTTGCCCTTGTAAGCTACATGTATAATAATGATATGGAATCATTAAATAAAATAAATGATTATGTGATTAATACTGATATAAAAGCATACAGAAATTTTATTTCACAATTAAAGGTTGACTCAAACAAAAATGTAGAATATCAACAATATATGCAACAATTAATAGGGGATACTACTATAGGAACTCCATTGGTATCAGATAGTTATACAAAGGTTCATCCTAAAAGAACTATAGAAGAAATTTCTTCCGACATAGTAAGTATAAGTAGAATTAGTGGTGTAAATCAAGATAAAACTTATTCATCAGATTTCAACACATTTAAGATATCTGGTAAGTATGTAGGTGGAACTTCAAAGGGAAGATTACAGGATAATGATGAAATGAATCAAAAAGCTAATGAAATGCTTAAAAACCTATTATTAAAGGGTTGGACAGGCTACGAAACAGTAACTTGCTATTTTACTGATTATAAAGTTGTCAATGGTAAATATGAATATAACTTAGTGTTTAAAGGACTTTTAAATGATAGCTCAGTAAATCCTGAAAATAAAATTCCTACTGCAAGTATAGATGCTCCAGATAATGTAGAAGTAAATAAGACGGTTTTATTTAGTGCAGATAAATCTGCAGATTCAGATGGATTTATAGTAGCCTATGATTGGAATTTTGGAGATGGATCTACGAGTTCAACTAAAAATCCAACTCACTCTTATAATAAAGAAGGAAATTATGTTGTTAGCCTTAAAGTTACAGATAACAAAGGTGCCATTGGAGAAACAATATTTAATATTAAAGCTAGCAAAATGTCTGGAGAAAATGGAATAACTTCAGAAGTAGAACCCAATAACGATTATAATCAGGCTAATTATTTTATAGCTAATAATAAAGATGTAACTGGTACTATACAAAATGCTAGTGATGAGGATACATTTGCTTTTGAAGTAGATAATGCTGGTGAAGTTGATATAAAGATTACAGGAAATTCATCTAAAATAACTTGGATAGTTTCTAAGGAGAATGACTTAGACAATTACGTCTGTTGGAATCAATACACTGAAGAAGATATAAGTAAAGGAAGCTTTAGTGCTACTCCAGGAAAGTATTATATTAAACTATACTCAACAGATAAAGCTATAGAAAATGGAAACTATAGTATAAATATCAATGGTATAAAGTCCTATAATAATGACCCAGAAGTGCCAAGTAATATTACAGAAGTAGAACCAAATAATAGCTTTGAATCTGCAAATGTAGCTATATACAACAACATTGATGCAAAAGGAAAACTACCTACAGGTGGAGACACTGACGTTTTTTACTTTGATGTAGATACTGCATCTAATGTAAATATAAAGGTTGGAAGTACTCAGCAAGGATACACTTGGATAGTGTGTAAATCAGATAACTTAAATAATTATGTTTGCTGGAGTCAGAATAATGAAGTAGATGGAACTAGTGGAAGCTTTAAGGCTGCACCTGGTAAATATTTTATTAAACTATACTCTTTAAATAACTCTAGCAGTGTTGATTATACTATTAAAGTTGATGGTATAAGACAAAGATAGCGCAAGTTTAATAGTATAACTAAATTTATAGTTTTTTATACTTGATAAATAATAAAGTTTCAACTACAATATAAGATTTAAAATGTAGTTGAAGCTTTTTTATTGACAAAAATACTACCATGCAATACAATATAGAAAAGGACTATTATGCATTGCAATATACCTTGTGATGAATAGTACTGTAAATTTAGTTTTGGAGGGGCAGTTTATGAAAACAAAACAGTATATAAAAGAAGTTAATAAATTTATTGGTAAATTAAGTAAAGAAAATGAGGAAAAGTTTGAAAATATATTATTTAAAATACGTTTTTCAAATATTAATGATCATGATGCTGAAGAGTTCATACACCATTGTTTAGATTTATTTTTACAAGCTGAGGAAAGAGGAATTGATGTAGAAGAAGTACTAGGAAATAGTGATATAAATTCCTTTTGTGATGAGTTTATATCAGAAACAATAGAGGAGTATTCAATACTAGAAAAGGTGTACTGGAAGATTTCTAAACTACCAATAATATTGATTATTTTTACTGGTGTATTTGAGATGTTTGTGGGACAACTAATTGATAGCTGGGTAAATAAAACAACACTATTTACAGTTTCAGTTACAGTTTCAATGTTAGTTAATACTATAATTGCAATTATCTTAACTAATTATTTATTATCTAAAATACAATATATGTATAATGTTTTTAATGGAGAGGATAAAAAGAAAGATAGAAAGATAACATTTTTATTATGGATAGGCTTTTGCATTATAACAGCTATATTTGTATTAACTAAACTGTTTTTAACAAAGGTACTTTTTGAAGTTAACTATTTAATATTCATGGGCATACTTATAACTATTTATTTGATACAGTATTTCTTTGAAAATAAAAACCAATAGAAGGAGGGAACCATGAATAATAAATCACAGTTATTAAAGGGAAGTTTAGAGGGCTGTGTTCTTAAAATTATAGACTTAAAAGATGAGATTTATGGATATGACATTGCTAGAATACTAAAGGATAATGGTTTTACTGATATTTCTGAAGGAACCTTATATCCACTGTATACACGCCTACAAAAGAATGGTTTTATATCGTCAAAAATGAAGGAGTCTCCCCTTGGCCCTGCTAGGAAATATTATAATTTAACAGATAAAGGCCGTGAAGAACTAAAGGATTTTGTGGATACTTGGGAATATATGAGTAAAAATATAAATGATATAATTAAAGGGAATATTCAGTAGTGTAGTTACAGAATTATTAGATATATAAGTACCCCATAAGAAAGACTTATAAAATTGTCCGTCTTATGGGGTACTTTTTATACTATATGTATTTTATAATTTAGATAAATCGGATACAAACTCAATATCTACATTTAATGAACTTAACAGCCTTTTTAATTGCATTGCAGCAATAGCTGAGCTTGGTGGTGTTGAAACTATATTTTTAAAACCAGTAGCCTTATACATTTTAATGCAGTTCTCAAGAATTGGAATCATTTCTGCTTTTGATGTTGATAATTCAGAACTTTCAAGTGCAAGGGTAAAGCTTGATGGAGTTATAGACTTTACAGCATTATTATAATCATTTAAGAAGTTTTTGCCATCCTCCTCTTGAAAAAATCCTCCTACAGTGATAAATAAGACCTTCTTAGCATTATTTACTTCTACTTTATACATTTAAAATTCCTCCTTTAAAATTTATATAAAAAAGCTCCCATTGTGTATCCAGAACCAACTGAACAAAAAATAACGAGATCTCCCTTATTTATCTTTTTAGTTTCTATAGCTGTATTAAGTGCAAAAAAAGGACTGGTGCATCCAGTATAACCATATTCATCTGCGACAAAGGTATAAGTGTCACTACTAACCTCTACATTTAATTTATTTAATGTTTCCTTTATATCGGCATGAGAAAACTGTGAAAATAAGAAGTGTTTTATATCTGTTATAGATTTATTTCCTTCTTTTAAGAGTTTATTGATAAGTTTTACCCATTCATCACTAAAGTAAGACACATCATGATTTACCCAAGCATACTTTTTACTATCTATAGGCAGTTCTTCATCATATATATGGGATAATCCACATTCAGGGAAAACCATATATTTGTGATTTTTAGAATCAGTATGGAAAGCAGAATTAAGAACCCCACCAGTTTCTTCATCATTAGTAAGTAATATTGCAGCTGCACCATCTCCAACAGTAGAATTTACTAACTCACAATCACTTTTGGCAAGGAGTGAGCCATATGAAGCACCAACGATTAAAGATTTTTTATATTTACTTTTAGATTTCATATAGGTTGCAATGCTATCTATAGCTGTTATCATTCCTATACAATTATCGTTCATGTCATAAGTTAAATCACAGTTACATGCATCTATAGCATCTCGTATCAAAAGAGCGTTAGTAGGTATTAAATGTTCTACAGAATCACTAACAAATACAATAATATCTAATTCAGAAGCCTTAATATTAGCTTTTTTCAAACAGGATTTAGCAGCATCCACACTCATAGTAAGAGAATTTTCTGTATTATTATCAACTAAATATCTAGACTTCCTTCCTAAGTGATTTAAAAGTTTTTCTAAATCTTGTCCATATTTGTTAATGAAGTGTTGATTCTCTATTCTTTTTTTAGGATGATATATTGATACTTCTTGAATTTTTATTCCCATAAAGTCCTCCCCATTCACATTTGAAA
>NZ_DHYX01000096.1:15220-17936 GCF_002414285.1 Clostridium sp. UBA5119
ATAAATATAAAATATAATATAGTACTACATTTTTCATATCACTCTATTATTATCGTCACAATTCGATTTACTTTATATGCTTTATAATTTATATTCTTACTTTATTAGAAGCCGATATAAATTTATGAAAAGAGAGGAATTTGGATTAACCTCTAACTTTTTTATAGTAGTTGACTCTTGGGTTACCGAAGGGTTTATAATAATAATAGATGGCAAGGTGCACACTTGTAGAGCTTATTTGTTGAGGTGAAGTTATGTTTAAGATTGGTGAATTTTCGCGTATGAGTGGACTTTCAATTAATACACTGTATCATTATGACAATGTAGGAATTTTAAAACCTATATATATAGACAAATTTACTGGTTATAGATACTATGATGCAAGTCAACTTATAACCATAAATAAAATAATTGCTTTAAAGGATGCTGGATTTTCACTTGTTGAAATTAGCAATTTCTTTAGTAATAATTCTAGTAATGAGTCGCTTATAGAGGTTTTGGAAGTGAAAGCAGATTTACTTGAAAAGGCACTAGAACTAGAAACAAGTAGGCTTCAACGTCTTCGTACAAATATATTTTTAATAAAGAATGGAGGCATACCTACTATGAATGAAATTTCAATTAAAAAAGTAGAAAAAATCTTAGTTGCATCATTGCGAAAATGTTTTGTGAAGGATGGTAATCAAACTTATGATGAATTTTGTGAAAGCCTATGGGCACAAGTTAATGAATATATAGATAAAGTAAAAGGAAAACGTACAATTCCGTGTATGACACTTTATCATAAAGACAATAATTCAATACAAGATATGGAAGTTGTAGAACCTATAACAAAATTAATCCCAGAAGGTGATAATGTTAAAGTATATGAACTGCCCATGATAGAAAAAATGGCTTGTATAGTTCATAATGGCTCATTTGCTACAATTGGAGAAACCTATGAAATAATGTACAAATGGATTTCAGAAAATAAGTATTCAATCTGTGGATCAGTGCGTGAAATATACCATGAAGGTGAATGGGTAACAGATGATCCCAATGAATATGTAACAGAGCTACAATTTCCTATAAAGTAATATGATTAATTTTTAATAAAAATAGACTACTCAAATGTATATAAAAATAAATAGAAAATGAATATTATAATACCGTATTATTCTTTAAAATGAATATACGGTATTTTTTTAATAAGTGAATGCTAAAGTGGTATATATAAATTACCAAGTATGGATATTTTGCATGATATGGTACAATTAGGAAGGTGAATAAAAATAATATTAAAATCTTTCGAGGTAATTAATGAAAAAATAGAATAAGATGGTGAAGGAGTTTAAAGAATGGGTGATATACATTATAATCTTCAATTTGAAAAACTATGTGAATTTTTACAAATTGGTAAGATAGTAGATGAACCTAGAAGAATATCCGGAGGTCTTTTGCATAGAATGTACGCTATCAAAACAACAAAAGATAAATATGCTGTTAAAGCATTAAACCCTCAAATAATGCTAAGAGACGAGGCGATGAAAAATTTCATCAATTCAGAGGAGATTGCTAATGTTGCATCAAAGAGTGTATCAGCTCTTCCAGCTAAAAGATTTAATGAAACTTTTATCCACGAGATAGATAATCAATTTTATCTTGTATTTGATTGGATAGATGGTAAAAGTCTAAAATCTAGTGGAATAAGCATAGCTCACTGTGAAAAGATAGGTTCTATGCTTGCTGATATACATATGACAGACTTTTCGGAATTGATGATAGTTAATAATTGGTCAGATAATGAAAACATAACGAATTGGAATCATTATTTACAAATGGGAAAAGAAAATAATATGATCTGGGTAAACTTGATGAGTGAAGTAGTTGATAGGCTGTATGAATGGAGTATTCAGGCAAAAAGATCTTCAAAATTACTTGCAACAGAAATGGTTATTAGTCATAGGGATTTAGATTCTAAAAATGTTATGTGGAGCAATGATAAACCAATTATTATTGATTGGGAGGCTGCTGGCTATGTAAATCCTATGCAAGAATTAATTGAAACAGCTATATATTGGGCTGAAAATGAAACAGGAACCATTAATAAAGAAAAATTTTTAGCTTTTATAGGAGGATATAAAAATATACATAGACCATTAAGAGAAAATTGGAGACTAGTATTATTCAATGGATTTCTAGGTAAACTTGGTTGGTTAGAGTATAACTTAAAAAGATCTTTAGGTATTGAATGTGTAGATAAGGAAGAACAGAGTTTGGGAATTAATGAAGTAACTGAAACAATAAATGCTCTTATATACTATTCTGAGATAATTCCTAAATTAGAAAAGTGGATAAATAATATTCTTTGAAATGGTAATAGATATAAATATATTGAAAAGTATGTTATAATATGTATAAATATGTAATACATCAATTTAAATTACATATAAGCAGTGAAACTTACAAAATGTTAAATTTTAATTAGGGGGATTTGGGGATGAATAAAATTACAAAATATGAATTTAGGAAAGTAACAAATAATGATGTTGAAGATATGCTTACATGGAAGTATGAAGGAATTTACTCATTTTTTGATAATGACTTCTCAGAAGGAAAAATAAATTATGTAAAAAGTTTTCCTATGGATGATAATGTGTACGCAATTTATAATGATAATAATGAATTAATAGGAAATTGCGCTTTTTACCTTAAGGATAAAGTAAGCTTTTCAATT
>NZ_DHYX01000019.1:0-7880 GCF_002414285.1 Clostridium sp. UBA5119
TGAAGGCTTTACCATAGAGGACTTTAAAACCGTTATTGATAATATGAAATATAAATGGAAAGGCACCAAGTTTCAGCAATATTTAGTTCCGACTACTCTCTTTGGCAATAAATTTGAGACCTATCTAAATCAAGAAAGAAAACCAGAAAAGGAAAGTGACGGGAAATTTAAGAGGGGAAATATGGTCCTTAGTGATGAAAGAAATAAAGCTGAGTTAAAGGAAAAGCTAAAGAATATAGTTTTGAAGGAGGACATGTAGCATGGATATGGTGATGCCACATAGTCTAGAAGCAGAGCAGGTAGTCATTGGGGTGTTAATTAACGATAAGGATAAAATTTATGAGGTGGAGGATATTTTAAATTTAGAAGATTTTTATTATGAAAATCATAAAGTGATTTATAGAGGGATTTTAAATCTTAGAGCTAGGGACATTAATATAGATTTAATAACCCTTTCCGAGGAACTAAAATCTAGGGAAGTTTTAGAAAAATGCAATGGTATAACATACCTTTCTAAGCTTTCTAGTTCTGCTGTGTACCTAAGTAATATAAGAAATTATTGTGAAATTATCATGGATAAAGCAAGCAGAAGAAGGGTTATAAAGGCTTGCAGAAAAGCCATTGATGAGAGTTATGGAGAGTTCCTTGTAGACCAAGTGGTGGAAGAGTTAGAGGATAATATTCATAAAGCCTATAGCAGTGCAGCCATGGAAGATATGGAACCTATTATGGATACACTGGAGAGTACCATAAGTCACATTGAAAAAAGATACCTGGATAAAAGGGCCCTTGAAGGTATTTCCACGGGGTATAAGGACTTAGATGAAGTGACCTCAGGCTTAAAATCTGGAGAACTAGTTATTATAGCTGCAAGACCCTCCATGGGAAAGACAGCCTTTGCTTTAAACCTTGCCCAACATGTTTCCAAAGAGGCAAAGGTGGGCTTATTCTCCTTAGAAATGCCAAAGAATCAACTTGTACAAAGAATGCTTTCTGCCAGGTGCCTGATTTCTCTTAAAGATATACAAAGTGGAAATCTAGAAGAAGATCACCTAAATAAACTTATGGTAGGAGCCTCAGAACTTTCAAAGAGGAAAATCTTCATAGATGACACATCAACTACACTTCCAACCATAAGAGGAAAGGCGAAGACTTTAAAGGAAAAAGAAGGTTTAGATGTGATAATAATAGATTATCTTCAGCTCATAGAATCTGTTGGAGTAAGTTCATCTAGAGAACAAGAAGTTGCAAAGATATCAAGGGAGCTAAAGGTAATGGCAAAATCCTTAAAAATTACCGTCATAGCATTAGCTCAACTCTCCAGGGCAGCAGAAAGCAGAAATGATCCAAGACCAATGCTATCAGACTTAAGAGAATCTGGCTCCATAGAACAAGATGCAGATATGGTGCTCTTTCCTTATAGAGAAAGTTATTATGACACTGAAAATAAAGATAAAAATAAAGAGGAAGATAGGGAAACACCTAAAGAAATCATGGAAATTATCATAGGTAAAAATAGAAATGGTGAAGTGAGGAATGTAAATCTAGGATGGATTGGAAAGTATCAGAGAGTGTTGGGGCTGGAGTAGAGGCCTAATAGATAATTTCATGTAATGAATTTATACTTTTGAGCAAAATTAATGATATATAATGTTATTTATGTTAATATTTTAAGTATAATATAAAAATTATAATGCTTTCACATAGTTGTTATAAAAATTATGTTAAAGAACATAAAAATAAGGCTATAATTAGCTAAATATGGGGGTAAAAATCTATGAAGAAGAGAATTTTAGCATTACTATTTGTAACTACAATGGCAATTACAATGGTAGGCTGTGGTGTAAAGGACTCAGACCATGGAGATAAGGCAGAAAAGAAAACAGAAAGTAACGAGGGAGAGATGTCTTCACAAAAAAAATTATTTGATGTAGAAGTAACGTTGCCTGCAGCCTTTTTTGACGGAAGTGATAAGACTACTATAGAGAAAGAAGCAAAGGCAAAGGGTGTACATGAAGTTAAAGTCAATGAAGATGGTTCTGTAACATATATTATGGATAAGAAAACTCACAAAGAGTTATTAGAGAGCATGAAACAGGCAGTAGACGAGAGTATTAAGGAGACTTTAGCTGACAAAGAAAATTATCCTTCTTTTGCAGAGATAAAATATAATGATGATTTGACACAATTTGATATTATGGTTGATAAAGCATCTTATGGTGGACTTCAACCTTTTGTAGCAGTAGGATTTTATATGTCTGGAAACATGTATCAAGCTATGAATGGAAAATCTTTTGATACAGCAAAAACTATAGTTAATTTTAAAGATAAAGCTACTGGAAAAATCATTGAAAGTGGGGATTCTTCAGCGCTAGGTAAGGGTGGAGAATAGGTTATAAATTTGAAGGGTAGTTACATTTATGTATGAATAATAGCCATTGATGAAATAAAATAATAGGGGTTTTCTTAAAGTAAGATAACTTAAATAAATGGTGAGTATGCACTTATATTAAAGTACATGCTCACCATTTTTAATAAGATTANNGATTAGTGATATATTTTTGGAAAGTCTTTGTTTTATACACAGTATAAGAATGTACATTCGTATAAATTCTTTTTAGTTGGAAATAATAGTAATATAAACAACTAGAAAGAGGAGATAATTATGGATTATAATAAAGTAAAGGATGCTGTATTAAAAAAACAATGGAATTTTTTAAAGACAATGCTGTAAGTTTCTTTGGCATTGATACAAGAATAATAGCTTCAGCAGAAACAGAGATAAAGAATATTGATATTAAAACTAATTATACTGATTATCTTTAACATTATAAGTGGACATTAGAAAAGAGGACTATAACTCTAACAGATGTTGAGATATAATAATATAAACAACAATAATTTTTAGATTTAAAACTTAGGGGTGATTAGATGAGTGGAATATTAGATAAATATGATGAATCAATTAATTTAACTTATAATTACACATATAGGATGCTTATGCATTTAAAAAATATAAGAGAAAATTATAGAAAGTTAGAAGATGCAGATGAGATAACATTAGAAGTATATAGAGATTCTATTATAAAAAAGTATGAAACTTTAGAGGATTTAACATGGAAGTTATTATCTAAAATTTTTAAAGCTGATGGACTTGAGATAAATAACCCTAGAGGCTGCTATAAACATGCATTCAAGGAGGGTCTCATAGAAGATATGATTGTTTGGAATGACATATTATTTGCAAGAAACTCAAGTGCCCATATATATAATGAAGAGGATTATGAAATTATAAAAAATGACATAATAGACAAATATATAGACGCCATAGAAGAACTTTTAGATAAAGTATCAATGGAGAAATTGTAAGATGTATGGAATAGAAGAGAAGATATATATAAACTTAATGTCATATTTTAAAAGTAATAAATATATAAAAAAAGTGATTCTTTTTGGTTCAAGAGCAAAGGGAAACTATAATTATAATTCTGATATAGACCTAGGCATTCTATGTGATAAAAAGTATAAGGGTACTATATCTGTAGAATTGGATGAACTTGTGGGAATATATTCTTTAGATATTGTTTTTTTAGATGCTATGAACGAAGATATAAAATTACAAATAGATAGAGATGGAATAGAAATTTATAATAATTTAAGTAGAGATTAAAGATGGATAAGAATAAAATCAAATCTTTTGCAGTTTGGGCGAGAAGAAGTTTAATTGCAGCAGTTAGTGAAAAAGTAAATAGAAATAAACACAAGCCATTTCTTTTTAGAGATGGCTTGTGTTTATTAGCTTGCTACCAACATAGCCAATGACACTAAGTCAAACATTGTGTTTAAAAACTTCATTATGATAATCATGGCAATGATTTCTATTCAAGAGGTTCGCTCAATTAAATTCCTCTAAGAGAAATTTATAAAAAAGCATTGAGATTGTTGTTTGCGATAGTTGGTATACCAAGAAACCATTTGTAACACCTATAAGAGAGTTTGATAACATGCATGTTATAGGTGCTATTCGTAGTGATACTGCTATATATGACCTAAAACCACTCCCTACGGGGAAACATGGAAGACCATGTTTAAGAGGCCGAAGAATTGACTACAAAACATTACAATATATTAAAAAATATGCAACAGGATATATTCTATTAGTACTGTGTACAACCAAGGTGGATTCTATAATGCTGTAAAATGCATTAATGAAACATTTTCAACTATTGCACCAAAATTAAAAACTATCCTAAATGATGTTAAATTACTTGAAAAAAATCTAGCCATTGATATTGATAAGCCTAATAGTCCATTTAAAAATGAGTTATCTAAAACACCTTTTAATGAATAGGACTGCAATTATGACCTTGAATAAATTTACAATAAAAATGAAGGCAATACAACAGATTATGTGCAAGGACTTATAATAGATTATCTTCAGATCATAGAATCTATAGGGGTAAGTTCATCTAAAGAACAAGATGCAGAGATGATGCTCTTTCCTTACAGAGAAAGTTATTATGATACTGAAGATAAAGATAAAAATAATTTAGTATTAAGAGGTATAAATTTGATATATGGAAAAATACTACAATAAGTAGTATAGTATACTTATATGATAGATAATATTATATTTGTAAACAAAATCCATAGTAAATATTATGATTTGTATATTAACATCATATTTTTATTAAAAAAATAGCAAAGGAGTGACTATATGTTTTGTGCTCATATTAATACTAAAACTTTAAAGGAGCAAAGTGTTAAAGAGCACTTATGCAATGTTTCTAAAATGTCAATGGAGTATGGTGCCAAAGTTTCCCTAGGGGCTACAGGAGAATTAATTGGCATTCTTCATGATATGGGAAAGGAAACAAATAAATTTAATTCTTATATACATTATTCATTTTTAAATCCTAATGATAAATCGCTTAAAGGAACAGTAAACCACTCAACAGCAGGTGCAAAGTTTATTTATGATAATTTTTATAATACAACTGATCCATATCAGAAGTTTGCGGCACAGCTTATTTCACTGGCAATTTGTTCCCATCATGGCGGACTCATAGACTGCCTAGACTTGAATGGCATAGAGATATTTACTAATAAAATGAACACAGATAAAGATATTTCTTATGATGAAGCGGTAAGTAATTTTAAGTCAGAGTGTTTAGAAACAGAACATATTATTAGTTTATTTAATAAATCAAAGGAAGAAATAAAGGGTATTCTTACTAAGGTTAACAATATAGATAATAAGCGTAAATTTGGACAGTTCGCAGCTGGAATGATAGAAAAGTACTTGTTTAGTTGTGTTATTGATGCAGACAGATATGATACCTATACATTTATGGAAGGTAAGGAAATACAACAGAAAATAGACAAATCAGTCTTGTGGAAAGAACTTGCTGATGTCTTAGAAGCTAAACTAGAAACTTACCCGAAACTTAGTAGAATAGATTTGCTAAGAGAAGAAGTTTCTATGTCTTGTAAGAATTTTGCAGAAAACAATACTGGAATATATCAGCTTTCAGTACCAACGGGAGGCGGTAAAACTCTTTCTAGCTTGAGATATGCTTTACACCATGCAAAGAAATTTAATAAAGATAGAATTTTTTTCATTATTCCATTCACTACTATAATCGATCAAAATGCTAAGGAAATAAGAGATATTTTAGGACGGGATGATATAATCCTAGAACATCATTCGAATCTACTTGTTGATAATGAGAAAGAAGGTTATAAACTTTTAACTGAACGATGGGATAGTCCTATTGTTCTTACAACAATGGTACAGTTCCTTGATACTTTGTTTAGTGGAGGAACACAAGGGGTTAGGAGAATGCATAACCTTTCAAATTCAGTGATAATATTTGATGAAATTCAAGCTATTCCAATTAAATGTATTAATATGTTTAATAGTGCGATTAATTTCCTATCAAATATTTGCAATGCAACGATTATACTTTGTACAGCAACGCAACCACTTTTAGCAACCACAGAGATGCCTTTAAAACTCAGTGAGNNCTAATATAATTTCAGATATGCATGAGAAATTTAAGCAATTTAAGCGTGTAAATTTGGTTGATAAGAGGGTTATTGGAGGATACAGTGTGGAGTTATTAAGAGATTTTGTTTTGGATGCGATGAATCACGTGGACAGTCTACTTGTAATTATGAATACTAAGAGATTAGCGAAAACGATTTTCAACAAGTTAAAGGATACAAATAGTGATTTACCTAAAGAAAAGCAGTATTGTATTTTTCATCTAAGTACAAGCATGTGTCCTTCTCATAGGATGAATATTCTAAAAGAGATGAGAAAAAAGTTAGGATATCAGAGGGTAATTTGCGTTAGTACTCAATTAATAGAGGCTGGTGTTAATGTATCTTTTGGTTGTGTAGTCCGGTCTCTTGCTGGACTTGATAGTATTGCTCAAGCAGCGGGGAGATGTAACCGTCATGGAGAAACAATTTGCAGTGATGTTTATATAGTTAACATTGAGGAAGAGAATGTTAGCAAATTGGTAGATATCAAAGAAGGTCAAGAATGTACAAAGAGAGTTTTAAGTGAATTTAAAGAAAATCCAAATATATTTGATAATGACTTGCTTTCTCTAAAAGCAATGGAAAGATATTATAAGTACTATTTCTATAATAGAAGTAGAGAGATGAATTATACATTATCTAAGGGAAACAACGATAAATCAATGTATGAATTATTATCCTCAAATAGAGAAGCTGATAATTCATTTAATAGCCGAAATGGTCACAAATCACAATTGATGTTAAAGCAAGGATTCAAAACTGCGGGGGACAATTTTCAAGTAATTGATCAGAATACAACAGGTGTGATAGTCCCATATGGAGAAGGTAAGAATCTTATAACTCTTATAAATGGTGAATGTGACTTGAGTGATATGAAGAAGTACTTGAAGAAAGCACAGCAGTTTTCAGTAAATTTATTTGAAATAGACAAAAGGAAATTAGAAGAAATAGGAGGAATTGTAGGACTGAAAAACAATTCAGTACTTGCTCTTAGGGAGGAATTTTACAAAGAGGATGTGGGAGTTACATTTGAAAAAGCTCCAATGGAATTTTGTAATTATTGAGGAGTGTGAGGTAATTGGAAAGAAAAAATATAGTTGAATTTAAAGTTAGTGGCAGATATGCACTTTTTAGTGATCCTATAAATAGAATTGGTGGAGAAAAGTTTTCATATCAAGTACCAACATATCAAGCACTGAAAGGAATATTGGAGAGTGTATATTGGAAACCAACATTAATATGGATAATAGACGAAGTTAGAGTTATGAATTTGATTAAAACACAATCACAGGTGATACGCCCTATTAACTTTAATGGAGGAAACACTTTGTCTATTTATACATACTTATCTAATGTTGAATATCAAGTAAGGGCACATTTTGAGTGGAATTATAATCGTCCCAATTTAGCGGAGGATAGAAATGAGAATAAACATTATCAAATAGCTAAAAGAATGATTAAATGTGGTGGAAGACGAGATGTTTTTCTAGGTACTAGGGAATGTCAGGGATATGTTGAACCATGTAAATTTGGAGAAGGTGAAGGTGCATATGACAATTATGGGTCACTTTCCTTTGGACTAATGTTTCATGGTTTTGACTATCCTGATGAAACAGGAGAAGATATGCTAACAGCTAGGCTTTGGGCACCTATAATGAACAATGGATATATCAAATTTTTAAATCCTGATGAATGCACTATAAAACGAGACCTTTCATCAATGAAACCTAAGGTATTTGATGAAACTAATTTTAGTGGATATTCAGAGTTTGAAAAGGAGGGAGAGATTATTGAGTTGGATTCATAAACTTTATGATACTTATGAGAATTGC
>NZ_DHYX01000019.1:7933-12778 GCF_002414285.1 Clostridium sp. UBA5119
TGTTCTTAATGGAGAAGGAAGTTTTATAAGAGCAAGAGTACTTGAAAAAAGTGAGGCAGTTACAATTATTCCTGTAACAGAAAATTCTGCTACAAGAAGTAGCGGCATAGCTCCACACCCTCTATGTGATAAATTACAGTATGTTGCAGGGGATTATATAAAATATGCTAAGAAGAAAAAGAGGGAAGAATTCTACATTAAATATATAAATCAGCTTGAGGATTGGTGTAATTCGCCTTACTGTAATAAAAAAGTTAGTGCTATTTTAAGCTATCTCAAAAAGAAAGTGATTATTTCAGATTTAATAAAAGAAAAAATATTGATTTGTGATGATGAGGGGGCTTTTACTAAAGGTATAAAACTAGGTGGAGTTGACCAAAGTGATGCTTTTATAAGATTTAAGGTAGAAATACAAGGAGAAAATGAGTCGGCTATATGGCTGGATTCAAAGGTTTATGAAAACTATATTAATTATTATTTAAACCTTCAAGAGGAAGTAGATTTATGTTATGTAAAAGGAAAAGAAATTCCTTGTTCAGATAAACACCCTGCAAAGGTTAGACATACAGGAGACAAAGCAAAATTAATTTCTGCAAATGATGCTAGTGGGTTTACTTATCGAGGAAGATTGTCAGATAAAAATCAAGTTGTAAGTGTTGGATATGAAACAACCCAAAAGGCACATAATGCATTACGTTGGCTTATTGATAAGCAAGGGTATAAAAATGGTGATCAAGTAGTAGTAGCATGGGGAACTAAAAATCAAGATATTCCTGAGATTTTGTACGATACTCAAGATAGTATCTTCGGAAAAGAAGAATCACCCGTTGTTTCTACTGAAAATGAATTTGCGAAGAGGCTTAATAGGGCTATTGCAGGTTTCGGTTGTGATTTAGAAACAAATGCTGAAGTTGTAATAATGGGACTAGATGCAGCAACAACAGGAAGGTTATCAATAACATATTATCGTGAACTTGATGGTGAAGATTTTCTAAATAGGATTAAAAATTGGCATAGAACTTGTATTTGGAATCACTCTTATAAAAAAGTATCAGATGGAGTAGACGAAAGAGGAAGGATGAAATTAAGGCCAATTACTTTTATTGGTGCAGCTGCACCTAAAGATATAACTTTAGCAGCGTATGGAGATAAAGTCAGTGATAAATTAAAGAAATCAACAGTAGAAAGGATATTAACATGTATTATCGACGGCGCAAAGTTACCCTATGATATTGTAGATTCAGCAGTAAATCGTGTTTCAAATCCAGTTTCAATGGAAAAATGGGAATGGGAGAAGGTTTTAACAATAACTTGCTCACTAGTTAGAAAGTATAGATATGATAAATTTAAGGAGGAATGGGATATGGCACTTGATGAAAAACAAATGGATAGAAGTTATATTTTTGGCAGACTTTTAGCGATAGCACATCAAATTGAAGAATATGCGTTAAATACTGCTGGGGAGAAAAGAGATACCAATGCAGAAAGATTAATGCATCAATTTAAAATTCATCCATATAAAACATGGGGTATTATTACAGATAAGATTAAACCTTATATTTCAAGATTAGGACTGAAAGGTACAAGTTTAACTGAGCTAATGACAAAGGTTAATTCTATGATACCTTATGAGGAATTTATAAGCCCCAAAAAATTGGATGATAGCTATATCTTAGGTTATTATTGTCAAAGGCAAGTTTTTGTTGATGAAAAATATAAAAAAATTGAAGAAGCTCAAAGAAAGAAATTGGAAGATGTTAGAAAAAGTAAATTAGAAGAAATAAATAAAGGGGAGAATTAGTATGAGTAATTTAGTAAATAAGATTGATTTTGCAGTAATTATTTCAGCAAAAAATGCAAACCCAAATGGAGATCCGTTAAATGGAAACAGGCCTAGAGAAAATTATGATGGATTTGGTGAAATTTCGGATGTGTGTATTAAAAGAAAAATTCGTAATAGGTTTCAAGATATGGGTAAAGAAATATTTGTTCAATCTGATGAGAGAAGAACAGATGGGTTTAGAAGTTTAAAAGATAGGGCTGATGGCTGTGCAGAACTAAAAAAATCAAGCAAAGATAAGGAGCAATACGCAAAGATCGCTTGTGCTAAATGGATTGATGTTAGAAGTTTTGGGCAAGTTTTTGCGTTTAAAAAGGGTGATGAAGATAATGCTGTTTCAATAGGAATAAGAGGACCAGTTTCAATTCACTGTGCAGTAAGTATCTCACCAATTGAAATATCAAGTATGCAAATTACAAAGAGTGTGAATGGCGAAACGCAAAAAGATCCTGATAAAAAAGCTGCGGACACAATGGGTATGAAGCATAGGGTTGAGTTTGGGGTTTACGTGATTTATGGAAGTATTAATACACAACTAGCAACAAAGACAGGCTTTAGTGAGGAAGATAGCGAACTTATAAAAAAATCACTTATTACACTATTTGAAAATGATTGTTCTGCAGCTCGTCCTGATGGTAGTATGGAGGTTTGTAAGTTATATTGGTGGAAACATAATGCACAGATGGGTCAATATTCATCTGCAAAGGTTCATAGAAGCTTAAAAATTATACCGAAGGTTGAAATTCCCAAGAGCATAGATGACTACGAAATATCTCATGAAATATTAGATGGTTTAACTCCGGAAATATATGATGGAATATAAAGAAGAAGATTTTCTGCTTTTATCCGGTATACAGCATTTTTCATTTTGCAAACGTCAGTGGGCATTAATACACATTGAACAACAATGGAAAGAAAACCTTCGAACAATTGAGGGGGAAATTCTTCATGAGAAAACACATGATGCTACTATAAAGGAAAAACGTGGAGATTTAATTATTTCTCGAGGTATGGTAATTTTTTCACACACACTAGGAATAACCGGCACATGTGATGTTGTTGAGCTGCATAAGACTTCTGATGGTATAAGTATATTTGGTAGAGATGGAAAGTATAAGCTAGTTCCTGTAGAATATAAGCGTGGTAAACCAAAAGAAAATGAAGCTGATGTACTACAACTTTGTGCACAGGCTATGTGTCTTGAGGAGATGTTATTATGTGAAATACCTGAAGCGTTTTTGTTCTATGGGGAAACAAAACGTAGGCTTAAAGTTATATTTGATAATGAATTGCGTGAAAGAGTAAAAACAATGCTTGAAGAAATGCATGAATTATATGATAAGAGATATACCCCTAAAGTAAAGACATCTAAAAGTTGTAAAGCATGTTCACTTACTGAGGTTTGTATGCCAAAGTTATGTAAGAATACCTCAGTTAGAGATTATATTAAGAAACAACTTATGGAGGTGGAATGATGAGGAAATTACTTAATACGCTCTAGGTTACTTCTCCGAATACTTATTTATCACTTGATGGAGAGAATATTGTAATTCTAAAGGAAAATATTGAAATCTCAAGAATTCCATTGCATAATCTTGAAGGCATTGTTGCTTTTGGTTATACTGGTGCGAGTCCAGCATTAATGGGTGCATGTGCAAAATGTAATATTGCATTAAGTTTTATGAAGCAAAATGGAAAGTTTCTTGCAAGGATAGTTGGTGAGGTTAGGGGGAATGTTACATTAAGAAAAGCTCAATATAGGATTTCTGATGACTCACAGGAAAGCAACAGAATTGCTAGAAACTTCATTATAGGAAAGATTTATAATGGTCGTTGGGTTATAGAGCGTGCAACCCGTGATTATGCAATGAGACTTGATGTTGACAAGTTAAGAAAAGTTTCTAAATATCTTGTTAATACGATGAGTTTAGTTGAACAAAGTGAGAATTTAGAACAATTGAGAGGGTATGAAGGTGAAGCAGCCTCACAATATTTTAGTGTATTTAATGACTTAATTCTTCAACAAAAGGAATCATTCTATTTTAATTGTAGAAACAAACGTCCACCTCTGGATAATGTGAATGCAATGCTATCATTTGTATATACCCTATTGGCACATGATGTTGCATCAGCATTGGAAACTGTTGGACTTGATCCATATGTAGGCTTTTTACATCGAGATAGGCCAGGTAGAGTTTCACTTGCACTTGATATGATGGAGGAATTACGCTCGGTTTATGCAGATAGGTTTGTAATTTCGTTGATTAACAAGAGAGAAGTAAATTCAAGTGGTTTTACTCAAAAGGAAAATGGTGCAGTTATTATGGATGATGATACAAGAAAAACTATTTTGAAAGCTTGGCAGAGCAAGAAACAGGAAATAATCACACATCCATTTTTAAAAGAAAAATTACAGTGGGGACTTGTACCTTATGCACAAGCAATGTTGTTGGCTAGGTTTATCCGTGGGGATTTAGATGGATATCCGCCTTTTATGTGGAAGTAGGTGATATTATGTTAGTTTTAATAACCTATGATGTAAATACAGAAACTCCCCTTGGTAGGAAGCGTTTGCGTCAGGTTGCAAAGCAATGTGTTAATTATGGTCAACGAGTTCAGAATTCAGTGTTTGAATGTGTAATGGATGCAGCTAAGTGTCGTGAGGTTCAGCATAAACTTGAACGAATCATAGATAAAGATAAAGACAGTTTGCGGTTTTATTATTTAGGGAACAATTATAAAAGTAAGGTTGTGCATATAGGTACAAAAGAATCTATTGATGTTGAGGGGACATTAATAATTTAGTGCGAATGGATAGCTAACATGAAATTGTTATATCTTTCGCACCACAAATATATCAAAAATTTCTTATTAAAAACCTAAATATATGATAGGGGTGATGTAATTTAAGAACAAAATGCTAGAAAATGACTAAAAATATCTTAAATTGAGCAGATTTTATGTCATTTTGCTGTCGCTCCCTATGTGGGGGCGTGGATTGAAAT
>NZ_DHYX01000049.1:0-13907 GCF_002414285.1 Clostridium sp. UBA5119
TTCTTTCATCTGGCGTAGCATCTGGATTCTCATATACAAAGTGTTGGAATTCATCTACTGTTACACCATAAGGAATAAATTTAATAGCATCTCCTAAATGAGAGTATTTATATTTAGCTTCTTCATCTTCAAAAAAAAGTTTCATCCATGGCCAAGTAAAAAATTCCATGCTCATTGAGTGAATCTCACAACTCTCATAAGTTGGGAAGTTACACTCTGGTATAGAAATCCATCTACTTCTATAACATTGGAATGCATGACCAGCTTCATGAGTTAATACATCTACATCTCCTGAAGTACCATTAAAATTGGAAAATATAAATGGTGATTGATAGTTTGGTATATAAGTACAGTATCCGCCACCTTGCTTGCCCTTTTTAGTAACTAAATCCATTAAGTCATTTTCTATCATGAAATCAAAAAATTCTTTAGTTTCAGCTGAAAGTTCAGAATACATATTTTTACCATTATTAACTATCCATTCCGGATTTCCTTTAGGTTTAGCATTTCCAGTTAAAAATTCAAACTTTTCATCATAATATTTAAGTTGATCTAACTCTAACCTTTCTACTTGTCTTTTATATAGTTTATTTGCTATCGGTACTATATAATCTTTTACTTGATCTCTAAATTTACTTACCATTTCTGAATTGTAGTCAGTTCTTAACATTCTCACATATCCAAGTTCTACAAAGTTTTTAAATCCAAGCTTATGTGCTATAGTAGTTCTAACCTTAACCATCTCATCATATAATCTATCTATTTCTGCTTCATTATCTGTAAAGAACTTATATTTAGCTTCACTAGCACGTCTTCTCATATCTCTATCTTCTGACAATATAAATGGAGTTAATCCAGATAAGTTTCTTTCTTCACCTTCAAACATAATTTTAGCTGAAGCTATAAGTTTACTATATTCAGATGATAGTTTATTTTCTAATTGTAAATCCTTTATTACTTCTTTAGAAAATGATTTTATATTATATTCTGCTATACTAAAGAATTGTTTTCCAAATTCTTTTTCTAATTCTAATCTGAATTTACTATTTACAATAACTTTGTAAAATTCTGAGTTTATTTCGTTATATAGAGGATCATATTCATCCCAATATTCTCTTTCTTTACTATAAAACTCATCCTCCGTATTTATACTATATCTTATGTTAGCTATAGTACTTAAAGTAACTATTTCATTTCTAATTTCATTAATTTCATTAATAAGCTCTTTAACTTCGATTATGTTGTTACTCTCATTTGTTTTATCTATTAGCCCCATTAATTTTTCTTTTATTTTTTCATAATTTGGTCTTGCATATTTAAATTCATTAAATCCCATTCATACACCCCCCATTTGATAAATAAATTCTACCATTTTAAAAATATTCTGTAAATACATTTTTTGTTTTTTCTAAATTTACATATTAATTTTCTCAATTATATCTATTAGTTTAAAAAAGGAGTGCAGCTTCTAACTTATTAAAAAGTTATTTTACCACACTCCCTTTTCCCTATCTAAGATAATTCAATATTATTAAGAATAACACCCCTGGTATACCAAGTATTCCAGCTATAAGTGCTGTTATTGCATTAATAGGTATTACTAGTCCAAAGTTTCCACCTACTAAATTTATTAACCACAATAATATACCCCCAGCTATCCCGTTAACAATTAAGTTTAATAGAACTTTTAGTGGCCATGCAAATATTTTACCAATTATAAATATTGCAACTATAGCTATTATAAAAAATATAATGTTTGGCATTTTCATCCCCCTTATAATTAAAATTATTTTAGTAATTATTAAAATAAAATCTTATGATTAATTCTTAAATAATTTTATCTATTAATAAATTTATTAGTTATTTTACTTTATATTACCACTTATTGCAATAATTTAATTCTTCTATCATACAATCAACCCCCACTGTTATTCCACTTTTCTTTGCTTGGTTTAGAAAATATACATATTTAGCTTTAGCTTCATCTTCTTTATATATAGATATATCTATTAAACTTTTATCACTAACATTATCGAAGCAACTTCTAGCAACTTCAATTTCCGTTATTGAGTCCTGTATTCCTTTTATTATTTCACACTGCTCAGGTGTATAAATATTCTTAGCTAGTATAGTCTCTATTATTTTATCTCTGTTCATAATAATACCTCCATTATATATACTTAAATATATTTTTGACATATAATGGATGGTATATACTTGTTATTTGAATTGTATGTTATATAAACAGAGTTATTTGTTTCAGAGGAAGTTTTACTCCCACTTTGAAGAAGNNTTAGAGCTGGTAGTCATCGCATAAAAAAGACTTGTGAAAATATATCTGCTATTCTCACAAGTCTCCTGTATAAATCAATTATATTTCTTTTCTACCTTCTAGGGCTTTAGATAAAGTAACTTCATCTGCATATTCTAAATCTCCACCTACTGGAATTCCATGAGCTATTCTTGTAACTTTAACTCCAAAAGGTTTTAATATTTTTGATATATACATGGCAGTTGCTTCACCTTCTATGTTAGGATTTGTTGCAACAATGATTTCCTTTAAATCATTATTTACCCTAGTTATCAATTCTTTTAACTTTATGTCATCTGGTCCTCTACCTTGCATTGGAGATATTGTGCCATGAAGTACATGATATACCCCATTAAATTCTCTGACTTTTTCAATGGTCATTATATCTTTAGGTTGCTCAATTACACATATTGTACTTTTATCTCTGTTAGGATTTGAGCATATAGCACATGGATCGCTATCAGTAAAATTTCCACATATTGAACAATACTTTATTGTACCTCTTGCCTTCACTAATGCATTAGCAAATTCTTCAACCTCATCTTTAGGAAGATTTAAAACATGCAATGTAAGTCTTTGAGCAGTTTTACTTCCTATCCCCGGCAGCTTTCCAAATTCCTCAATTAGTTTTTCTATAGCTATAGGATAAAAATCCAAATTAGTCACCTCTATTAAAACATTCCTGGTATATTAAGTCCACCAGTTAGTTTTCCCATAGATGAATTAGTTTCTTCTTCTGCTTTCTTCAAAGCTTCATTTACAGCTGTTAAAACTAAATCTTGTAACATTTCTACATCATCTGGGTCAACTACCTCTGGTTTGATTATTATATCTTTTAATTCTTTTTTACCAGATACTCTTACTGTTACAGCTCCACCACCAACAGATGCTTCAAACTCTTTATTTTCTAAATCTTTCTGAGCTTCCTCCATTTGTTTTTGTAGTTTTTGTGCTTGCTTCATTAAATTATTCATATTTCCACCCATTCCTGGAAATCCGCCTTTTGCCATTGTAATACCTCCTAAAAAATATATTTCATTATAACTAGTATATAATATTATATTATAATGTAACCATCAATTTATTAAAACCTTTAAATTTTATTCATCACATATTTCCACTAATGCCTCGGGAAATATATCTGATAGTATTTTTTCTTTATTAACTTCCCTATTTATGTTATCATTTTCTATTTCATAAATAACATGAACCTTTTCATCTAATACCTCTGAGAATATATCATTTATAATTTTTCTATATTCTTCTCTTTCAAGTCTTTGTTTATGAAAATTATATTCCTTTGTAAAGCCGACAGTAATAACTCCATTCTTGAATTTCTGAACTTTTCCCATCATTAGCGCTGTAGCTATTACCATATTATTTTTTTGCTTAAGGATATTTTGAATATCTTTAAAAGACTTTCTAATAATTTCAACATTTAGCTTACTTTCTCCTGCTGTAATTGGTAATTCTATATTTTCATTATTAAGCTCTACTGGTTTGCTTATTTCAACTTTAGTTATACTTGGATTTATTTCTGGTCTTATTTCCTTTACTTCTTTTATTGTACTTTGTACTGTAATATTCCCTGATGCAATTTTATCCTCTAATCTATTAAGTCTAGCTAATATAGTTTCCATAGAGGTATCATATTTTATCTTACACATTTTTATTACTGCTAGTTCTAAATATATTCTAGCCTGCTTTGTACCCTTAGAGCTATCTTCAGCTTCTTGAAGTATACTTATACACCTCATGATTTCCTCTACTCTAATTCTAGTACTTTGATTTTTTATACTTTCTATATTTTCAATAGACATATCTAATACATCTTCTAAGTTATTACTTACATTTATCATTAATAGATTTCTCATATGCGTAATCAAATCCCTAATTAGTAAGTTAATATCTTTTCCATCCAATATTAATTTATTTACTACTCTTATGCATCCCTCTGTATCTCGATTTATCACATTATCTACTATAGTCACCATGCTGTCATTAGTAGTTATTCCTAACATATCTACTAAATCCTCATATCTAACTACATTGTTTATTGATATAGCTTGATCTAATATTGATAAAGCATCTCTCATTGCTCCATCACACATTCTAGATAATAATCTTAAGCTACTTTCTTCAATGTTTACTGATAATGAATCGGCTATTTGTTTTAACCTTAAAAATATATTTTCACTACTTATTCTCTTAAAATCAAACCTTTGACATCTTGATAATATTGTTATAGGAAGCTTTTGAGGATCAGTAGTTGCTAATATAAAAATTACTCTATTTGGTGGTTCTTCTAATGTCTTAAGAAATGCATTAACTGCACCAATGGATAGCATATGAACCTCATCTATGATAAATACCTTATACTTAGCTTCTTGTGGTGGGTATTGAACATCATCAATAATATCCCTTATATTATCAACACTGTTGTGAGATGCTGCATCTAACTCTGTTACATCTATAGCTGTACCTTGGTTTATACTTTTACACATTTCACATTCATTACATGGTTCACCATCTATAGGGGTTAAACAATTTATTGCCTTTGCAAGTATCTTTGCTGTTGAAGTTTTACCTGTTCCTCTAGTTCCGCATAGTAAGTATGCATGAGCTATCCTATCGCTTTTTATGGCGTTTTTAAGCGTTACAGTTATATGTTGCTGTCCAACTACGTCGCTAAATAATTTAGGTCTCCACTCTCTATAAAGTGCTCTATATCCCATGTATCCTCACTCCTTACATTAAAATTTGTAAATATATATATATCTACCAATACTTCTTAATTATTTATTCTACTCAAAAATAATTCTTATCTTATCTATTATAATACTTCTCATAGTTATATTCTATATTCTTTACCAACTTATATTAAGTAATCAATTATATATACCTAGTTTGTCTAAAATATTTCAATATAGACTAACTCATTTAATTTATATTTCAAATTAATTATTTAAAAAAGGATAAAAAAAAAGATGTCTTTAACATCTTAAATAAAAAATAAAGTCGTACACCTTGCTTCGATAATCAGTTTATATGCGTTACCTATACAGTTAACTCAAACCAGGTTAATCCACGGCACATGGAAGGTCTCACTTATCGCTGCTTCCTTCCAGACCTGACGAGATTCATGAGTTTCCATTGCGTGGGACCCAGTTATCAACGCCACTTATATAGGCCAGACCATACAAATTGATACCTCAGCAAGGAATTCAATCCTGCTGTAGCGGATTGCAGGTTACAGGGCACCGCTAACTCCCCATCTAGTACGACATGGCGGAGAGAAGGGGATTCGAACCCCTGATAGAGTTGCCCCTATACACGCTTTCCAGGCGTGCTCCTTCGACCACTCGGACATCTCTCCATATCGTGTATTCATTATTATACTATTTTAAATCATTACTTTCAAGTAAAACTTATTTAAAAATATATTCCAATTGTAGTATAATTTCATTAGGACTAACAATGTTTTCAATTTAAATTAATAATATATATATATTTATCATAAAATAATATGAATGGAGGTAGTTTTTTATGATTAATTATGAAATTAAAGGTGGTTCCATGCCAGTAGCTATCTGTTACCTAAATAGTGGAGATAAAATTGTCTCTGAATCAGGAGCTATGGGGTGGATGAGTGACAATATAATTATGGACTCTAACATGAAAGGTGGCCTATTTAAAAGTATAGGAAGATCTCTATCAGGAGAAAGCTTATTTTTAAATACCTTTACTTGCTCAGGAAATGTAGGGAAAATAGCATTCCCCTGTTCTGTCCCAGGTAGAATAATGGCTAAAGAGCTTCAACCTAATGAATCTATAATTTGTCAAAAAGGTGCTTTCATGGCAGCTGAAGATTCTGTAAATCTTAATATTCATTTTAAAAAAAGATTCTCTAGTGGCTTATTTGGTGGCGAGGGTTTTATCCTTCAAAGAATAACCGGTCCTGGAACAGTTCTTTTAGAATTTGATGGTCACGTTGAAGAGCTTAACTTAAATCCTGGAGAAAGAATAAAAGTAGATACTGGCCATGTAGCTGCTTTTGAATCAAGTGTAAATTTTGATATTGAAATGGTTAAGGGACTAAAAAACATATTCTTTGGTGGTGAAGGCTTATTTTTAACAACACTGACAGGCCCTGG
Organism: Clostridium sp. UBA5119; assembly: GCF_002414285.1. Classification (NCBI taxonomy): domain Bacteria; kingdom Bacillati; phylum Bacillota; class Clostridia; order Eubacteriales; family Clostridiaceae; genus Clostridium; species Clostridium sp. UBA5119. The sequence continues at coordinate 6,466 of NZ_DHYX01000049.1, forward strand.
AAAAGTATACCTTCAAACTATGCCTCTTCAAAATTTAGCAGGTAAATTATCTTTTTATCTTAATACCGGTAGCACTAATTTAAGAGATTAAATATCTTTATAGTGCCAAAAAAATAACCTTTTAGATAATAAAATATTTTTTGTAAATATTGATTATCTAAAAGGTTTAATTTTTAAATATGTGTAATTGTACTATTCTTCTTTCTGTATATTATTATAAGCCCTACAATCCATATAAGTACTCCTATAATACTTACAATTTGAGCTGTTCTAAGCCCAAACATCATTAAGCTGTCTGTTCTAAGTCCCTCTATGAAAAATCTTCCTATAGAATATAGTCCTATATAAGTTAAAAATACAACTCCATTCTTTTTAACCTTGTGTAACATATAGAATAGTATAAAGAACACTACTAAATTCCAAATTGATTCATATAAAAATGTAGGATGATAGTAAGTTCCATTTATATTCATACCACTTTGTATGAACTCTGGAAACTTACTTATAAAAGCTTCTGTTACAGGTCCACCATGTGCCTCTTGATTAAAAAAATTACCCCATCTTCCAATGGCTTGGGCTAATATAATACATGGTGCTGCCATGTCTAGTGCAGGTGAAAGCTTTATACTTTTTCTCTTTGTACATATATACACTACTATTACTGCTGCAATTAGTCCTCCATGAATAGCAAGGCCACCTTGTCTAATATTAAATATATCCATCAAATTATCCTTATAATATCCAAACTCAAATAATACATAATAAAGTCTTGCACCAATTATGGAAATTGGAAATGCAATTAAGAATATAGTTAATACATCATCATAATTTATCCCTTTTAATTTACAAGTATATTGACTTAATAAAAGCGCTAACATGGTACCTGAGCATATTACAATTCCGTACCACATAACATCTAATCCAAATATACTTATGGCTACTGGATTCATCTATTCCCCTCCTTAATCCTTTTTATATTATTATAATCTATATAATTAATTATTTGTATTCTTTTAATAATTCTTCTATAGTATGTTTACATCTCGTTCCCTTACAACTTCCTGTTCCAGCCCCTGTTGCCTTTTTTATGTCTTCAAAAGATTTAGCTCCATCAGCTATTGCCTTTTTTATAGCTGCTCTAGATACAACTTTACAAATACAAACCTTAGTATGTTTATCTAGTACTGCCTGTCTTAATGCCTCTTGTTTTGCTTGTTCTTCCATATTTACAGTTTCTCCTTTCTCTTTTGCTTGAAAAAATCTTGTAGTAAATTACTACATTCTTCATTATACAGCCACTTAATATTAACCCAATGATTTAAATTTTCACTTTGAGTAATATTAAATACTGAGCCACATCCTCCAGCTCTGGGGTCAAAGGTTCCAATATATAACCTTTTTATTCTGCTTTGAACAATAGCACCAGCACACATAGGACATGGTTCTAATGTAACGTACATATCACATTCATTAAGTCTCCAATCCCCTATAGCTTCTGATGCTTTTTTTATTGCAATAATTTCTGCATGGTTAGTAGGATCATTGGTATCTTCCTTTATATTATGACCTGTAGCTATTATTTTATTGTTTTTTACTATTATTGCTCCCACCGGAACTTCATTTTTACTCTTTGCAATCTTAGCTTCAATAATTGCTTGTTGTAAAAAATAATTATCCATAACTTACTCCTCTTTATTATATATAAAAAAAACTTAGTAAAGCAAGCCTTACTAAGTTTTGGTGCGCACGAGAGGAGTCGAACCTCCGGCCTTCCCCTTAGGAGGGGGATGCTCTATCCTGCTGAGCTACGGGCGCATATTACCTAATCTCTATTATAATAATATATTTATTCTTCGTCAATAGATTAATATCTATATTTTTACTATGAACCTATTCTCTTAATGTTAATTAATCAACATATATAAACTATTTAAAATAATATATCTATAGAATTTATTATTTTCATAATTATATGCACATAATATAAAAAATCTTTTAACTTTATATATTTGTCAGAAAAATAAATGATTTATTGCAGATTTTTATTTAAATCTATGTTAAAATACTAATATATTGTGATTTTGCAACAAAAAATTCAGAGGTGATTTTATAATGAAGAAGATTAACATAACCGAAACAGTTCTAAGAGATGCAAATCAATCTCTTATTGCAACAAGACTTCCTTTTGAAGATTTTGCACCTATTCTTAAAGATTTAGATGATGCAGGATATTATTCATTAGAGTGTTGGGGTGGAGCAACCTTTGACTCTTGCTTAAGATATTTAAATGAGGATCCATGGGAGAGATTAAAGAACATAAAGAAAATAGTTACCAAAACCCCTCTTCAAATGTTATTACGAGGACAAAATATTTTAGGATATAAACACTATCCAGATGACGTAGTTAGAGAATTTATTAAAATGTCTGTTTATCACGGTATGGATATAATAAGAATATTTGATGCATTAAATGACTTTGCTAATATAGAAGTTGCTATGAATGAAACTATAAAGCAAGGTGCTCATGCACAAGGAACTATAGTTTATACTGTAAGTCCAATCCATGATGTTAAAAACTATACTAAACTAGCAAAACAACTTGAAAATATGGGGGCAAACTCTATTTGTATAAAGGACATGGCTGGCCTTATAATGCCTTCTATAGCATATGACATAGTTAAGAGTATAAAGGAAACTGTTAAAATTCCAGTATTTTTACACTCTCACAGCACAAATGGTATTGCTGAAATGGCTTACTTTAAAGCTGCAGAAGCTGGTGTAGATGGAATTGACTGTTCAATTTCTTCATTCTCTAGTGGTACAGCTCAACCTCCAACAGAATCTATGCATCATGCACTAGAAACTGCTGGATTTGAAACAGGTCTTAATATAGGTACCTTAACTCAAATTAATAATTTCTTTAAACCAGTTAGATCAAAAGTTTTAGAAGATGGATTACTAGATCCAAAGGTATTAACTCCTCAGCCTGAAGGACTTACAAACCAAATACCTGGAGGAATGTTATCTAATATGATTTCTCAACTTAAAGCTCAAAATTCTATTGATAAGCTTGATGCAGTTCTTGCAGAAGTTCCTAAAGTAAGAGAAGACTTAGGATTCCCTCCACTTGTTACTCCAATGAGTCAAATGGTTGGAACTCAAGCTACAGTTAATGTATTAACCGGTGAAAGATATAAAATGGTTCTTAAAGAGGTTAAAGCTTATTGTAGAGGAGAATATGGTAAGGCTCCTGGGGAAATAAATGAAGAAGTTCTTAAAAAAGCTCTTGGAAATGATACTCCTATTGAAGGAAGATATGCTGATACTTTAGAACCAACCTTCCAAAAGACAAAAGAAGAACTGAAAAATATAACAACTAGCGAAGAAGATATTCTTTCTTACTTAGCCTTCCCACAAATAGCCGAAGAGTTCTTTAAAAAGAGAAGTGAAAAGCCATCTAATGATGATATGAGGAAACTAACTAATAGTGAAGTAATATAAAACTTATTTAAATATCTCCAATTAAGATATAGTAATGTATCTTAATTGGAGATATCTTTATGTACCTAGTATATTTTCTGTTATAATATCATTATGTTAAATTTAAGATAAATCTGGAGTTGATATTGTGATAAAATACTATGATAGAAAAAATAAGACCTATTGTGAAGAAAATGTAGCAGGTGGAGATATACTTAATTTTATGTACAGTAACCCGGTTGCTAAAACTTTTATACCCAAAATTGCAAGTCGAAAATTCTTAAGTAAGCTCTATGGAATGGGCTGCGATAGTAAGCTTAGTAAAAAATATATACACCCTTTTGTAGATAGATTCAACATAAATATAGATGAATATGAAAAAAATATAGATGAATATAGCTCCTTTAATGACTTTTTTTATAGAAAACTTTCAAAACACAGTCGTAATATCTGTAAAGATGATGAATCATTTATCTCACCCTGTGACGGTAAACTATTAGCTATAGAAAAAATTGATGAGAATTCTAGCTTTACAGTTAAAGGATTTAAATATACCCTTAATGAGTTATTGCAAAATGAAGAATTAAGTAAGAATTATTCTAATGGTACTTGTTTAATATTTAGATTATGCCCAACTGATTATCACAGATTTCACTTTGTTGATTCCGGAACTTGTTCTAAATCCACATTTATAAAGGGTAAATATTACTCAGTTAACCCCATAGCTCTTGAAAATATAAGTAAGGTTTTTTCAGAAAATAAAAGAGAGTATAGTATCCTAAAAAGTGATAATTTTGATGATGTTATCTACATAGAAGTAGGCGCTACCTTTGTTGGTTCTATTATTCAAACCTACTCCTCATCATCCAAAATTAACCGTGGAGATGAAAAAGGATATTTTAAGTTTGGTGGCTCAACAGTTATAATTATACTAAAGGAAAATATATTAAAATTAGATGAAGATATATGTTATCAAAGCAATTTAGGAGTAGAAACCTCTGTATATATGGGAGAAAAAATAGGAGTAAGAATTTAAATTCTTACTCCTATTTTTATAATCTAAACTTATTTTATAATCTAAACTTAAGTGTAGTATTATTTAATTTATCTGCATTTTCCTTGTTTTCTATAGCAGTACTTTTTATACTCTCAATATTTCCTACTATATCCATAGTTTTAGATGATATAGATGATACTCCCATAGCTCCCTCTGTAACAGTTACTGATACTTCATCTATGGCAGTAACAATTCCTTCTATAGCTTGATTTAGTACTGCAGCTTCACTGCTAAACTCATTCATAAAGTTGTTGAATTGATCTGCATCTTTTTCGTATAAAGCTCCTTGCTCTATATTTTTATCATAATCATTAATTACTTGTTGTTCTATGAAATTGCTCATGCGCCCAGCACTAAGAGCCAATTCTTCTACAGATTTATTTACTATTTTAACTATTCTTTGTATATCTGCTGCTGTTTTACCAGACTCTTCAGCTAACTTTCTAACTTCATCTGCAACTACAGAGAATCCTCTTCCTGCTTCTCCTGCACGAGCAGCTTCTATTGCAGCATTTAAAGCTAATAAATTAGTTTGTTGAGTTATCTTAAGTATAGAATCAGCTAACTTATCAATCTGCTTAACTTCCTTAGAACTTGTTATAGCAACTTCCAACTCACTTTTTACACTATTATAAATATCATTGGATTTTTCTTTAGATTCTATAGCACTAGCTTTTATACCCTGAGCTCTCTTAAGAATATCCTTAGTTATTTCATACCCTTCTAATGCTTCACTAGCTATATTCTGTACACTCTTAATCATTTCAGTAGAAGATGCTGCAATTTCTTGAGAAGTTGCTGATGTTTCTTCTATACCAGATGATACACTTTCAGTTTCAAATAATGTTTCATCTGCTTTAATTTTTAATGACTCCGTAGATTCTTCTACTATATTAGCATTATTAGTTAATACTTCAGTAGTTGCTGCAATATCTCCAACAACTTCCCTTAACACTTCTCTCATATTTATAATAGATCTATATATAAGACCTATTTCATCCTTAGACTTAATTATAGCTAAATTATCATTAGTTAAATCTAATTTAGCTGTTTTATTAACTAAAGCGGCAACAGTCACTATAGGATTTATAATTACACTTGCCATTACCATTATTATAATAGAACCTATAATAACTATAGCTAATGCTACTAATGCTATTTGTTTAACCATTGTTATTACTGGTTTTCTTATTTCATTACTATTAACATCTATAACCATAATCCAATTTGTCCTAGGTACTAATCCATAAGATGACATTACTTTATTCCCATTTATCTTATACTCTACAGATCCAACTTCTACATTGCTTCCCTTCATAGCCTTATCTACTATATCCTTTATTTCAGGAATATCTATTGTTTGTCCAATTTTTTCTTTGTTTGGATGATATATTATATTTCCTTTTTCATCAATTAGATATGCATAACTATTTTCTATCTGTCCAATTTTTATATTTTCAATATAGGTAGAAAAACTTTCAGCATAAACATGTAATGCTATATATCCTACACATTTACTATAGTTAGCTTTATCTAATACAGGATATGTAAATACTAAAACTCCTTTATCACCAGCAACGGATTTAATTGTATTACTTATCCACTTACCCCCACTAGAACTAGTACTGTGATAAGAATTATCAACTTCATTAGCTCCAACTAATGCTTCTTCACTATCAGCTACTATATCACCTTCTGGACTAACTAATGATATTCTGTCTACATGTTTATTACTAGATATATATGACTTAAAGCCTTCATTTATATTTTTAACATCTTCTTTACTATTTTTTTTCTGAGCATAATTTAATAAGACATTAAGATTATCTTTAGAATTTGATAGAGCAAAAGCTTCATTAGTAACTTTATCCATCATAACAGATATAGTTTGTATAGATGATGTAGTTATACCCTCCATATTTTCTGTACTTTGACTTGAAATCGTCTTTGAAGAGTTTATGTACATAATTGTACTAGTTATTATCATTGATACTATTGTAAGACCTATCATACTAATTAATATTTTTCTTTTAACACTAGTTCCTTCAACCTGTAATTTTCCTTCTTTATAAACCTTAGCTGTGGATTTTATACTGTTTATATTGTTACTTATATCATTAATTTTATCCTTATCTATTTTGTTACTAGTTCTAATTTTTTTACTAATGGAATTTTTATGTCTAATTGCAATTTTACTAAATGCATTCTTAATACTTTTGCTTATATTTTGAGATGTACTTTTTAAATTAAATGAACTATGTTTCCTTTTTTTTAAAGTCTTATCAGACTTTCTTTTAATCATAAATATACCCCCATATATTAATAATTTATATAGTAATTATCGTGCGTAAAAATCTATACTAAATACACATTATACATATTATGTAATTAACATTAAATATATTTACCTATAATCAAATTAGTTAAATTATATAATAATTTACATACATAAACTCGTTATATAATTATTATATATGAATTTTCCTACATTTAAAGTCGAAATTTATCATATCCCTCTTATATATTTATATAAAAATAAAAAAGCCATTGCAAATTAACTGCAATGACTAAATATGGCAGGGTGTGTAGGAATCGAACCCGCAATATACGGTCCGTAGCCGTATGTTATATCCATTTAACTAACACCCCAAAAGGTTATTTAAATAACTATTACATGATAACATAGAATCCTCATGATTTCAATAATTATTTTTTGATTTTATTATACCTTATTGAGTCAAAAAAAACGAATTCTTAAGAATCCGATTTTTAAATATATCTTGGCGGAGAAAGAGGGATTTGAACCCTCGCGACGGTTACCCGACCTACGCCCTTAGCAGGGGCGCCTCTTCAGCCACTTGAGTATTTCTCCAAAAAATAAAAAAATGGCGGAGAGATAGGGATT
>NZ_DHYX01000049.1:13915-21175 GCF_002414285.1 Clostridium sp. UBA5119
AACCAACTCGACCATCTCTCCGTAGAATTATTAAAATCATACTCTGATTTTACTTGTTTAATTTTCATAGGTTATTTTTAAATGGCGGAGAAAGAGGGATTTGAACCCTCGCGACGGTTACCCGACCTACGCCCTTAGCAGGGGCGCCTCTTCAGCCACTTGAGTATTTCTCCAATTTAAAAATATGGCGGAGAGATAGGGATTCGAACCCTAGGTACGCTCACACGTACGCCGGTTTTCAAGACCGGTGCCTTAAACCAACTCGACCATCTCTCCATTTCCTACAAGGGTTATTCTATCAAGAAATAGCCCTTGTGTCAATATTTTTTTGAAAAACTTTTATATAAATTCTAAATTTTTTTATCTAGTTATATTTTTACAACCCATATATGTTCTTAATACCTCTGGTACTGTAACACTACCATCTTCATTTTGATAATTCTCAAGAACTGCAGCTAAGGCCCTTCCTATAGCAACCCCTGAACCATTTACTGTATGAACAAATTTAGGTTTAGCTTTTGGATCATCTTTATATTTTATATTAGCACGTCTTGCTTGAAAATCTTCAAAGTTGCTACAGCTTGATATTTCTACATACTTATTATAACTTGGCATCCAAACCTCAATATCATATTTTAAAGCAGCAGTAAAACCTAAATCTCCTCTGCATATTTTTACAATCCTATATGGAAGTCCTAATCCTTGTAACACACTTTCTGCATCTTGAACTAATTTATTAAGTTCATCATATGATTCTTCTTCTTTTGTAAATTTAACTAATTCTACTTTATTAAACTGGTGCTGCCTAATTAATCCTCTAGTATCTCTTCCAGCAGAACCAGCTTCTGACCTAAAGCATGCACTATATGCTGCATATTTTATCGGAAGTTTATCTCCTTCAAGGATTTCATCTCTGTAAATATTAGTTACAGGTACTTCTGCTGTAGGTATTAAAAAATAATCTGTATCACTAATTTTAAAGGCATCTTCTTCAAACTTAGGTAACTGACCTGTTCCAGTCATGCTATTTCTATTTACCATATATGGAGGAAGTATTTCATCATATCCATTTCTACCAGTGTGAGTATCTAAAAAATAATTTATTAATGCTCTCTCTAATCTTGCTCCAAGTCCCTTATAAACAGTAAATCTAGACCCTGTAATTTTTCCAGCTCTTTCAAAATCCAACAAATTATTTTCTGTACCTATAGTCCAGTGTTCTTTAGGATTAAAATCAAACTTTCTTATCTCTCCCCATTTTTTAATTTCAACATTATCCTCATCATCACTACCATTCGGAACTGAATCATGAGGTATATTAGGTATTCTCATCATTATATATTCTATTCTTTGATCTATTTCATTTAAATCCACATCATAATTTTTTATTGTATCTGAAAGTTGTTTCATTTCCTTCATAGTTTCTGATACATCTATACCTTGTTTTTTTAACTTAGGAATTTCTGCTGAAGTTTTATTTCTTTTATTTTTTAATTCCTCTACTTCTATTAATATATTACGTCTCTTTTGATCCAGCTCTACAACTTCATCTATAAGCGATAAATCAAAACTCTCTCCTCTATTTTCCATTTTAACTTTAATTTCATCTGGATTATTTCTTATTTTCTTTAAGTCTATCATTGTTATTCCTCCTACCCTTTTCTTATAAATATATTTTGATATAAATAAAAAGCCTTTCACCCCACCTAAGGGACGAAAGACTCCGTGTTACCACCCTAATTGAATAAAATTAATTATTCCACTCGCAAATTTAACGACAAACTTAATGCCGTACTGCTCATCACAGTCCCTCAGAGGCGGATTCGTAATAATATATATATCAGTTTACACCAAACACTGACTCTCTTACATATATAATTAGTACTACTATTCTCTTCAACGGTTTATAATTTATTTCATTAAATATATGTTTATATTATTCCCTAACATATTTTTTGTCAATATTAATATTAATTTTTGTAAGCATATTTAGTACATACTATATCTACACCTGTATTAAGTATATTCTTACATATAACATCTCCTTCTGATGTCTGTGGTCCTACATATATTCTACTTAGACACTTAGAGTATTCAAGCCATAAACTTTTATCTATTGGTTCGCTACTCTTTACCGAAACTACCCTACGCTCTGCAGATCCTTTTACTCTCACTATAGTTGTTAATATATCCTTATCCTTCACTTTTTATTACCTCACATTTCATCAAATTCTTTTATTCTTGATAATAAAATGGTTGAATCCTTTGAATTATTAACCACTTCTGTAACTCTTTTATCCATTTCTCTTGCCAAAATTTCAATTATTTTATCCTTGCAGTAACACCCATCACAACTTCCAAATCCCGCTCCTGTTCTCCTTTTTACCCCAGTTACTGTTCTAGCTCCTAAAGGTCTTCTAATAGAGTCTACAATCTCACCTTCGCTAACTTTTTCACACTGACATATAATACGTCCATACTTACTGTCTAATTTAATAATTTTATTTCTTTCTTCATTTGATAGGTTTTTAAATCTAAAATATTCCCTTCTCTTATCATTAAAATCCTTTTTAAATTTACAATTTAACTTTTCAACTACTAGTTTTGATATGTTCAAAGCTAAATATGGTGTTATTGTAACCTTAGCATAATGATTAACCTTAATATTTATATACCCACTATTAATAATATCATCTTGTATAATAATAGGTTCATCAAAAAGGCGCCAATCTCTTACTACTTTTATATCATTTTCACTAATTTCTTTAGTAAGAGGTTTTATCTTTTCAATAACTTTATCATAGTGAACATTTTTATAGTTACTATAAGCCCCTATTGTTTCATTGTTAATTGTAGGTCTTATATATATTCTTTCATTTTCTCTTACATCAAAAATTATGTTAGAATATAACTTTTCATAAGGCTTATCAATAACCACATATTTCATATATTTCCCTTTATCATCTTCTTTATTATTTTCATTAACTAATTGTAGATTTTTATCTTTAGTTGTATCAATAACTATCTTACAAGTAAATTTATTTTTACTTGTTTTTATCTTGAATCCTTTATTTATACTATTTATAGATTCAACCTCTTCTTGTAATCTAAAGTTAACTCCATTATCAAAAGCAATTTCACCATAAGCTAAAGCTAAATCATATGAGCTTATTACGCCTGTATTAGGTATATATATTGATTTTATTATATTTCCTTCTATATTCGGTTCATACTCCAATATTTCTTTTCCTATAAGAAGTTTTACATCATCTATTTTTTTTGCTTTAGCTCTTTCATACATTTTATCAATACTTATAGCCTGAATTTCATTCCTTGCTATATATAAGGTTCCACACCTCTTATACGGAACTTTAAATCTTAATGCATATTCCTCCATTAATAAATTGCCTTTTCTAATAAGCTTAGATGATAATTCATCCTCACATTCTAGTCCATCATATATTGTTGCTGTGTTTATAGAGGGTGTATCATTACATATATCATAATCTTTTTCTATAACTGCAATATTAAGATTATATTTTGACAATTCATAAGCTATAGCACAACCTATAATTCCTCCACCTAATATCAATACATCATAATCCATAATTTCCTCCACCTATGTATGTTAATACTACTTTATATAAATTATTCTAGCCACTCTATCTTCCATTTTACTACGAAAGTTTTAGAGCGGCTAGTCATGTTATTTATATAAATTTATTTTGATAATTCGTCAATTAATTTTCCTATTTGATTTATATACTCACCATACTTTGCCCAGTCTCCATTTTTTTGAGATTCAATAGCATTTGTATATGCTTCTTTTAATTTTCCTAAATAATCGGAATTTAAATTTCCTTCTTGTTTATTATTTTCGATACCTTCATTATTAGAGTTATTATTATTTTCCTCATTCTCTAGATTAAACATCTTAGTAATAGCAGTTCCTATATCTTTTTCAAGTATTAGTTTATCTCCGTAACCAACTATGACATTTTTCATTTCAGGTATGCTATTTTCACCAGAAGCTCTCAAATAAAGAGGTTCTACATATAACAAAGAGTTTCCTATTGGTATTATTAAAACTTCTCCAAATTGAACCTGAGAACCCTTAGTATCCCAAAGTGATAATTGTTTAGATATTTCTGGATCCTGGTTTATTTTTTGTTTAAATAACATTGGACTATATATTGTTCCTCCTGTTGGAAATTTATACAAAAACATTTTTCCATAATTATCTCCATCCATTCTAACACCAAACATACCTACCATATTATCTCTATCTTTTGTATTAAAATACTCTAAAATAACCATTTCTTCTTTATCTTCTCCAGCTAATTTAGTAGTAACATACGAAGCTTCTGATTTTACTTCATCACCTTCAATTGTAGCTACATCACTAGCTATAGACCATATATCATCCCCATTGTAGAAAACTCCAGGATCTGAAACATGGTACTTAGACAACATTTCACTCTGAATTGCAAATAAATCTTGAGGATATTTGAAGTGAGCTTTAATTTCATCTGATAAAGTACTTAAGTCTGTAAATAGTTTAGGAAATATCTTAGCATACGTTGCAACTATAGGATCTGTATTATCTGTTATATAAAACTTTGTTGTTCCATCATATGCATCAACTATAACTTTAACTGAATTTCTAATATAATTTATATCTCCCATAGGTTGTGCAAATGGGAACTTGTCGCTTACAGTATATGCATCTATAATCCAATAAAGCCTATCATTGTTTATAACTACATATGGGTCTTCATCATATCTTAAAAAAGGTGCAACTTTATTAACTCTTTCTACTATATTTCTATGAAGTAGAATTTTACTATCACTAGTTATATCTTGAGATAATAAAAATTTACTATTTTGTTCTTTAATAGCAAATATAATTCTGTTTGGATAATTCATGGATATACCCGCATTACCGTCATAATTATTAGTAGCATTTTCACCACCTACTGGATAATCAATTTCTCCAAGCTTTGTATTTACTATACTATAATCATTAGTGTTCTCACCAAAATATATCCTTGGATTTTCTAATGAAATATCCGTTTCATTTTCAATAGGTATATTGCTCATAATAAAATCAGGTTGTCCTTCACTTGTTACCGAGTTAACCTTACTCATAACAACCCCGTATCCATGTGTATATGATAAATGTTTATTTTGCCAGGTAATAGAATTTTCATCTAACTTTTCAAAATCAATTTCTCTCGGTGCTATGAATACTTGATTATAGTTTCCATTAATATTATATCTATCAATATCTATATCATTAAACTTGTAATAATATCTTATATATTGAAATTGATTATAAAATTCTAAAGCAGGTCGATATGCATTAACCTTAATATTTTCAACTATATCTTTATTTTGTTTTATACCTGTAGCATCTAAATCATTCTTTATTTCAAAATTATTTTCATCAATTTTATCAATGTTATAAGCCATATTAGTATACTCAATGTTCTTGGATATATAAGGTTTTTCCAATGTTTTTTCATTGGAGTTAACAATAAATTGTTGAACAACTCCTGCTGCAACACTTTCCCCAATCATCAGTACAAATACTACTATTACTGAAAATATTATTGGTTTAACTTTTTTAAACAATATACTTAAGAATATTAATACAGCAAAAATAATTGAAACTATGGAAATCACTTTATAAAATTTTAAAGATACGTTTACATCTGTATAACTTGCTCCAAAAACTATTCCCCTAGGNNGAATATGCTAAGTTCCATCCTTTTATCATATATCCTAAAGATATAACTAACATAAGTAATGCAGCTATAACTGCAAGTTGTTTTCCTGCAAAACTTGTTATACCACTAGTCATAGATTTAAAATTTACAACCTTATCTGATCTATCAAAGTGATTATTAATCTTATCCTTAAAATTTAAAATAATATAAATTATAAAAGTAGCTATTACAAGTAAAACTAATAATGAAATCATACTACTATATAAAGATTGTATTAAAGGTAACTTAAATGTAAAAAATGATATATCCTTATTAAATATAGGATCATTAACATTAAATTTTGTAGAGTTTGTAAATTCTAATATTTTGTACCAATATATATTTGCAAAACTAAAAGAAAAGAATAAAGATATAATAAAATTTATTCCTAAAAAGATTTTAAACCTTTTTTTCTCTTTAACTTTATCAATTTCTACTATCTCTTTTAACTTTCTAATATTAGGTATTAAACTTTTATAATATAATGTTATTCCAATAAATATTACTAAAAATGTGGGAACCATTAATTTCATTATAGATAATAACTTAGTAAAATAAATAGAAATATATCCCAATTCACTGAACCATTGATAGTCAACTATTATATTTATTCCAGCAACAGTGAAAAGTAATATAATTATTATGATAGAAACTATACTCCAGATAGCTTTCTTCTTCAAAATATTCACACCCCTTTTTATAATTCTTTAATCAAAAATCCTTTTTTATTTAATTCCTCTACTATATTTGATAAAACTCTATCATTTTCACATATTATTGTATGAAGATGAACTCCATTTGTTAATACGCTTAAAGGTTCAGCTTCATACTGCTTAAAATTACTATAAAAATTTTCAATATCCATCATATTTTTAAGCATAAGCATAGCTCTTATTTCTCCATAAAGAGGATGTTCAACTATTACATCTTCTACAATTGCACCATATTTAACAATAGTCTCAAGTTCATTTTTTACTTCTTCCCTTCCATGATTAACAGCTATAACTTTCTTTATGCTATTGATATTTTCCTTTAACGCCATATATCCTTTTGGCGTAGATATTATATCTACCCCCTCAGCTCTTATAATAGCTATATCCTTAACTATAATTTGACGAGTAACTTCAAACATTTCTGCTAATATCTGACCTTTTACAGGTTCTTGAGATTGTATTAATAGATTCTTTATTTTTTCTCTTCTCTTTGCGCTTGTCATAATCCCCTCCATGTATAAACATATATTATTTAAATAATAGTATATCATATACCTATGTATATTATTGTATTTTTTCTTTCATTATTAAATATTTCTTTACTTATATTAATTATATGTATTAATTTCTATCATCATACTTTCGTAAAATATCTAGCCATTTATTTTGTATTTTATAATTATGATGATTTCTTATAATATTCAAAAATTCTTTATCATATCCTTTTTCTTTTAAAATTTTATAACCCTCTTCTCCATGATTATAGAATATATATATCT
>NZ_DHYX01000067.1:0-36837 GCF_002414285.1 Clostridium sp. UBA5119
ACTATATAGGGTACATTTTAACAAAGAGATAGTCCTTTACTTATTTGAATCACTCTATGGCATAAATAAACATATTAAATTATTCTTTTTCCTTAGGAGATTTAATTCCTGCCTTTGAAGATATATGATCTTTTACATTCCCTGTCTTTGGATTACTTGGAGTATGTTCATGTTTTTTATTATTTTTATCCATTTTTAACGCCTCCTATATAATTTTATTGTCAATATTATTATATGTCCAAACATTCAATCTATACCATTAATAAAATGGCAATGTTTCTTTCTAAGGAAGCTAATCCTTTACTTTCCTTAATAATTTCTTACTTTATGGACAAAATAATTGTGTAGTAATCCTTTATATAATTTAAGGAGGTATTTTTATGGTTGATAATAATAAAAGTCGTCTTAAGGATAGAAAAAGAAGTCAGGCTGAACTTAGAAAAATGTATCCAAAGGATGGAGCTGACGTAGGAATAATAGATGGAGTTAAAATAGGTTCCTATGCTAATAGCAAAGATCATTCTGAGAAGGACGAGATAACTTATTAATAAAGATTAGCAAAGAAGTCTCTATAGAAATTGCTAATTTACTAGATGTATTATTAAAAAATTTCCCTATATAACTATTTATATAGGGAAATTTAAAAATATATAAATATATGCCTATTTTGCTAGTTAAATAGTTAAATAGTTGTTCTGTCCATGCGGGTTTCAGAGATTTTCATATGGGAGTATTATGATTTTATATAAATTAAATTTCAAAGAATTAATGTTCTAATTATATTTTTGATCTACTAATTTTTTCTCATATAATTTTTTAAATCCCCTACATCCTTCTTTAGATCTTCTACATCTTTTTTTACTTCATCTACTATCCTCAATTTATCGGTAAGGTGTGATATTACATCTTGATAATTTTTTTCTCTTTGTTCTTGCTTCACATCTCTTTTTTCTTGAGCTTTTAGTATATAGAATAATAAAAATATACTTAGTACAGCCCAAATACCCTGTGATAAAGCCACCTTTAAAATTTCATTCTCCATCATTTATTTCACACTCCTTACTTGATATATTTTTTTATTAGTAAGACTGTAATGACGTTTTACTAAGAGAACACATTTTTTTGTTTATTATTTATATGTCTAAAGCTTACAAATTAATATAAAAGTATTCTATTTTAACAACTAAAAATTATCTGACAATTCTGAAAATTCACTATACATTTCAACTTCATTAAATATAAATTTTACTTAATCATTTACTATAATAATCTCACATAAAGATTTATTGATGTAATTTACTAATGTCTTCTCCGATAAGTTAAAGATATTCACCAGTAGAATGATTTATTTTTAGTACAGTCATATCTTAGCTTCCTTGATAAAATATTAGTAATAGAGTCAAATTTAATTAACAATGATTCCATACTACTCCTATCATAAGGTTTTACTTTTATCACTAGATTCACTATTAATCCCATTCTATACATCCTCCTTAATATTACTCAATTAAATAAGAAGTTAATTTTATGTAAAAGGCAACTAGTTCAATTATCATTTATTATAGTTTGTTATAGTTTATGCTAGAATCAATAAGAATACAACTAGTAGAGCCTAAAAAGGATGAAACGCAACATGAAATTCAATAAGAGTATCATTAAGAGTATATTGTTATTAATAATGCAACATTAAAGTTAAATTATATGGTTGCAAGTCACTTACTATCCTATTTATAGAAAGCAACTTGCAATTTTAAACACATATCCTTATACATAAAAATAATCATTGTATGTAATAACCATATTATTCATTAGTAATTAATGAATAACTTTCAAAGTTAGTAATACCAACCGTTATTCACTACTAACCTTCCCATCCTTCTGGGAATTCAGCATTATGGTATACATTTTGTACATCATCATCATCTTCTAAAACATCTAACATCTTTTGGAATTTAGTCGCAACTTCTTCATTGATTTCAGTGTATGTGTCTGGAATCATTTTAACATCTGCTTCTAAGAATTCTATTCCATTAGACTCTAAAGCTTCTCTCACAGTACCAAAGTCTTCTGGAGTTGTAGTTACTACAAATACTTCATCTTCAGCTACAAAGTCCTCAGCACCTGCATCTAAAGCCATCATCATTAACTCATCTTCATCTACTGAATCAGTTTTTTCTATGATGATTTCCCCTTTACTTTGGAACATGAATCCTACACATCCAACGGTTCCCATATTTCCACCTTGTTTAGAGAAGGCGTATCTTACATTTCCAGCAGTTCTATTTTTATTCTCAGTAAGGCACTCAACTATTACTGCAATTCCTTCTGGTCCGTATCCTTCATAGATTATAGTTTCATAGTTTACTGCACTTAACTCGCCTGCTGCTTTTTTAATTGCTCTAGTAATTGTATCGTTAGGCATATTAGCTGCTTTTGCTTTTGCTATAACGTCTCTAAGCTTAGCATTCGTCTCTGGATTAGAGCCACCATTTTTAGCTGCAACAACTATTTCCTTACCTATTTTAGTAAATATTTTACCTCTCTTAGCATCTGCTTTACCCTTTTTAGCTTGGATATTATGCCACTTTGAATGTCCTGACATATTAACTTCCTCCTGTACTATATATATAATTATTAACTTTAAAATCAATGTACCTATTATAACATAATATGTCTAATAATTTCAAATTTCAAGAGCTATCCTTCAATAGCTCTATAATATCTGTATCCTTCTTTAAATAAATACTCTTCATCCTCTTCACATATAGTTACTTTTCCACTAGTAGCCTCTACAAAGGCTGCAATTATTGTTTCCTTATTTTCTACCTCTGTGAACATTGATAATTCCACTTTATCTGTATATATGGTATCTTCAATATGCCAATTATTTGTACCACATAGGTATTGTATTTTGCCTAGTAAATCATATTCTAAAGTAAATCTTAATTTTAAACCCTTTACTTTTTCTACAATACCTGCTTCTTCAATGGCTGAAGAGGCTCCTTTAGAGTAAGCTCTTATTAGTCCACCTCCCCCTAAAAGAATACCGCCAAAGTAACGAGTAACTACCACCACTACATCGGTTAAATCATTTTTCTTTATAACTTCTAAAACTGGAATACCTGCTGTTCCCTGGGGTTCACCGTCATCACTGTATCTTTGTATGCCTTTATTTTCTCCCACTATATAAGCATAAACATTGTGGGTTGCTTCTTTATGCATACTCTTTATTTCATTTACAAAGTTCTTTGCTTCTCCTTCAGTATTTACTCTCTTTATATATCCTATAAATGTAGATTTCTTTTCTTGAAATTCTGAAGTAGCACTCCCTTTCACTGTAAAATAACTCATATTTAAACCCCCTCTATAATATTTGAAATAGATTTCTATACTCTAAAACATAATGAAGATTTATAGAATACTATTAGCTCATAAGTATTATAGCTATTATGGTGAGTACTATAGCAATAATCTCCTTCTTCCCTAACTTTTCTTTAAAGAATATAACTCCACAAAAGTTTGTGATTAAAATAGTTCCTGCACTTACCATAGGAAAGGCTATAACTGCTCTTACTTCTTCTAAGCCCTTTATTAAAAAGCTTGGCATTAGTACATTAGGAATACCCACCATGACACCAAAACACATATCTATTAACTTTACTTTTCTATTTTTAATAATTAACATAATTAAGCTTATAGTAAATCCTGTTAGGAAAGTATAAAATAAATATAAATTTTTATATTGTACCATACCAAAGTTTTGAAATAACTTTGTTACAAAATCTCCTCCACCAGCTAGTATAAAAAGAAGTATTAAATCTACTTTCATAGTATCTTTAATATTTTGTTCTTTTTTGTTATTTAGATTTATAACTATTATAGCTATGATAGACAAGATTATTCCTAATATAGGTAATAATTCTATGGTTTCTCCTAATAGTATAACAGATAAAATTGTAGGTATTAATACTCCTAGCTTCATAAAAGTTGCAGACACAGATACTCCATTATTTCCTACAGATTTTTGATATAGAATAAAACTTAAAAAATATAAAATACCTGTAATTATACCTAGAATTATTGCTAAAGCTCCTGTTCCTTCTTTAGATAAAAGTTGTCCACTTATAAGTACCTGATTAAATTCCTGCATAAACATTGAAAACCAATTTATGTGGAAAATATTTAAACTTCCCATCATTATTATACTTGCCATCATTCCTGATAGATAATTTATGCTAGTTACCATATATCTATTACTTTCTCTGCCTTCACTAAACTTAAATACAATGGCTATTAAAGAACTGCATAATATAGATAATAAAATATTAATCATTATTTTTATCTCCGTCACTTATATCTTGAAAATTTATTTCTTCATTGTCTCTTTGTTTAATATAACTCTCACAAGCCTTTTTAATATACTCTTTATCAGTACTATTGAATAAATCTCTTATTTTATCATTGGCTTCTCCACTGCTTATCTTTTGCAAGGACTTAACTGCATAACTTATTACTTGAGGATTCTTATCCTCCAAAGCTCTAATAAGAGCTCTCTCAGCTCTTGAATCACCTATTTTTCCAAGAGCTGAAATTGCCATTCTTCTAATATTTACATGATTATTAACCGTTGCCTTTATAAGTATGTCTACGGTGACATTACTCCTAAGTTCACCCATTATCCATATGGCGGCTTCTTTATC
The DNA here is from genome assembly GCF_002414285.1 of Clostridium sp. UBA5119. NCBI lineage: Bacteria > Bacillati > Bacillota > Clostridia > Eubacteriales > Clostridiaceae > Clostridium > Clostridium sp. UBA5119. Next base: position 4,701 of record NZ_DHYX01000067.1, read on the forward strand.
CTTAAGTCCTAGCTCCATATAGTTTTTAACTAAAAAATGAATTAACTTTTCTTTATTAACTCTATCTAAACTATTTAAAACCAAAATTCTCTCTTCCTTAGCTGCTAAAATTAGGGATTTAAAAAGATCTGATGACGATTCACTTTTAACTAAAAACCTGTATTTTATTTTGCAATTTATGAGATGTTTTTGAACTGTGGCTCTATCTAGATTTCTAATTTTACATATGGCTTCTATAGATTTTCCTTCTAAGCTTAGAAAATAGCTGATTTCTTCATTACTATAATTTTCAATGAAATTCCAATCATATTTAACTAATCCTGTACTCAAATTTTCTCCCTACTCTCCCCTTCGAATATTGCTCTAATTTCTATACTAACAATATAATGATACTCTAGTTACTACTCTATAATATATTTAGAACTTTTATTGTAGACCTCATCATCACCTTGAACTACAAGAATAGTACCTTCTTCACCATACTCTTCACTTTCTACCAAAGCATTTCTATGTAGATATGCAACTGATGAAGAATCGCTATATGGTATTAATACCTTAAAGGTTTTTAATTTATAAGGAAGTATTTCTGTACATCTATTTAGTAATTCTTCAAAATTGATTTTATGTTTAGCTGAAACTTCCAAAATAGAATAGTTACTAAATGTTTCCTTTAGAGAATTTAAAATATTATCATTAGAGTCATCAATTTTGTTCAGTACTAATAAAGTTGGCTTATCTCCTGCACCTAATTCCTTAAGTACTTCCTCTACTACTTTTATTTGTTTTTCTGCTGCATTACTAGATGTATCTACTACGTGAAGTAATAAGTCTGAATAAACTACCTCCTCTAAAGTTGATNNGTTGATTTAAAAGCTTCTACTAAATCGTGAGGTAATTTTCTTATAAAGCCTACAGTGTCTGTTACTGTTGCAACTCTATTATCTGGAAGAGCCATAGCCCTGGTTGTAATATCTAAGGTTGCAAATAACATATCAGCCTCAAAAACTTTTTCTTTTACCGTAGCTGACTTAACTGGTGAGTATTCGCAAAGAGCATTTCTAAGGGTAGATTTTCCTGCATTAGTATATCCCACTAATGATATCTTAGAAATATTATCCTTACTTCTTCTTTCTCTTTGGGTTGCTCTTATACTTTTTATCTTTTCTAACTCTTTATTTAAATCGTAGATAGTATCTCTAATCTTTCTTTTGTCTGTCTCTAGTTTTTTCTCTCCCGGTCCCTTTGTCCCTATACCTCCTCCTGTTCTTGAAAGCATAGTTCCTAATCCACTAAGCCTGCTTAATCTGTATTTTAGCTGGGATAACTCTACCTGAATTTTAGATTCCTTACTTCTGGCTCTCCTTGCAAATATCTCTAAAATAAGAGTAGTTCTATCAATTACCTTTGTTCCTATGGCTTGCTCTAGATTTCTTACTTGAGATCCTGATAATTCCTCATCAAATATTACTACATTCGCTCTTAGTGACTGTCTTAAATATGCTATTTCTTCAACCTTACCACTACCTATGAAATAAGCTGAATCAATCTTATTACGTTTTTGAAGTATTTCAAAAACTGGCTCTACATCACAGGCTTTAGTAAGTTCCTTTAACTCCGCTAGGCTTTCTTCATCTTCTATAGATACTAATATTGCTCTTTCTGAATTATCTTCCACTATGTTATCTACTTTAAAAACATCTTCAATATATCTAACCTTATCTAAAAACTTGTAGCTTAAAACTTTATTGATAGTTAATTTTTCAACCTCTTCTTCTATGAGCATGTTATCCTTCACATCACAGAAACCCATATTATAAATTAGAGGTTTATCCTCTGATACACCAATGGCAACTATACAATCTAGTTTTAATTTTAGAAGCGCTGATAAATCTAATGCGGATAGTTTAGGATTTCCATTGGGATGGGTATGGATTACTCTCACTTGAGATAATCTCCCCTCTCTAGTGTCAATCATAGGAACTTCAACTGTTGAGCTATCTCCGATGGCAACACTAACAACACTTCCTTTTCTATCTATAGCAACGCTAACCTCTCTTTCAATTTCAAGGGTAACCTCTCTTAGAAGTTCTGCTAACTCTTTAGTTAATATGTCTGATTTTTGAAATCTCATATCATATATAGTTTCTAACTTTTTCAAGATGAAGTTTTTAACTCCATCAGTGTTTCCATTTATCATATAATCATCTCCAAATTTTATTTTTTCTTTATTAATAATTTTTCTACATTAAACAAACACTGCATTCTTATACATTTTATACTATTGACAATTTCACCTTAATTTTATACTATGAAAACATTAATGTAAATATAAATTGAGGTGTGATTACATGGAAGATAAACAAAGAAATATTCTCTTTTCTAGAGAAGAAATTAATCAAGCTGTAGTTAAAATTGGAGCAAAAATTTCTAAGGACTATGAGGGAAAATCAGTTTACGTATTATCTCTACTTAGAGGAAGCTTCATATTTGCCGCTGACTTAGTTAGAGAAATTACTGTACCTACAACTATAGGTTTTATGACTACATCAAGCTATGGTCATGGTGAAGAAACTAGTGGTACTTGTAAAATAGTTCAAGATGTACCTGATAATATTGAAGGTATGGATGTACTTGTAGTAGATGACATTGTAGATAGTGGTATTACTATGAACTTTGTGGTTGAACACGTTAAAAAGTTGGGTGCTAAAAGTGTAAAATGCTGTACTCTTTTAGATAAACCAGAAAGAAGAACTGTAAAAATATCTCCAGACTATTGTTGTTTTGAGATTCCTGATTTATTTGTAGTTGGATATGGCTTAAATTATGGTGACTTATACAGAAATATTCCTTACATATTTAACTGGGAATCTAAATAATAATGTTACAAATATTTTAAATACTTAATATATATTAATAGAAGAATAAACATGAAAACATACTAGAAGTTAATATCAACCTATTAACTTCTAGTATGTTTTTTATTTATTTAATTTATATGTTTACATTAATATAATTCTCTACTTAATAGCCTCTACTATTAAAGGAAGAGCATTTCCTGTATAGGTACTTCTATTAAAATCATCGTAGCTCAAGGATTTTTCAAATCCAACTTCCTTTAACATTTCAAATAACTCTTTATTTTGTAACATAAATAGATCTACTGTATTTTCTAAAATCTCATTATTTTCTTTATCCGTTATTCTTCCTGTAAACTTTACAGTATCACTATCTGGTTTAATACTATAAAACCTTTCAAATTTAACTTTAGGACCATCAATAAGAGGTAATTCTTTAATATGTTCTCTCTTCACCTTATCAAAATTAATAGTTTGAATACATAATGGTGAATCCTTTTTTAATACTTCATAGCATCCTTTTAAAAATTCTTTTATTTGACTTTTTCCTCCTAAGTGAGGAAGTACATTCCCTATACATACAATACCATTAAACTCTTCTCCAAAGGACTTAGCTATAGTTTTCATATCCATAACTTCAAACTTCAAAGTATCACTTTCCCTATACCTGTCCTTAGCTATTCTTATCATTTCTTGGTCTAAGTCTATGCCTAAAGCCCTGTACCCTTGTGAAGAAATATATTCTGTAGTTTCTCCAGTACTACATCCAATATCTAAAACAAATCCACCCTTTTCTATATTCTTTAAAGCAAACTTCTTTTTACCTAATGGTGCTGGAAAAATATCATCATAATATTTAGCTAAGGCATTATAAAATTTTATACATTGATCCATACTACTCATCTCCTGTTCTTTAATTATTTATTCTATAGGAAATTTCTACTTTTTAAATTAATTATATATTTTCATATATCTATATTTATTTACATAAATAGTACAATATAAAAAGAATTTATTCAGTGATTAGCATCACACTTTCTAATTACCGTTAAGATCCATTTGTATTGCAGTACTTGGTACCCTTCCAACTATAATGGTTTCAACTATAGGTATTTCATTAACTATTTCTAATTCACTAGAAGATACTGCCATAATCATCTTTACTCTAGTGGTGGTTTCTATATAAATTTTATGTCTAGTTTGATTTATTCCTGCATCTTCAAACTCGGATATATATCTAGTAGTAATATGCCCTATAGGCCGCATTCTTATTTTTACATCTGGACCAAATCTACCTAAAATATTATTTTTAGTCACATATCCCATGGGTATCTTTATGTCTACTTTAGATTTTTCCTCTAATTCATCTTGTGCTTTTAATACAGTCAATGTAGCAATTTCGCTTAATTTTAAAGTATCTGCTGACATCATTATGATATTTCCATCATTATCCTTATCAAATTTTATTATATCATTATAATTAAAATTCTTAGAGTATTCCTGGAAAATTGTTTTATTAATTGTATTAGTGACCTCTGCTCTCATCTGTGCATCTGCCACTAGTTTAACCGTTGGCATTATAATTTTATCTAAAGTATATATAAAAGTTATTAAAAAGGTCATAATTAAAAAAATTATTATGGTAAATTTTAACTTTAGAGATGATTTCATAGTATTACTCCTTTATAAATGTGGTATAATGTTAATAAATGTATAATGTGTTACATAAAATTATTCTATATCTAATATATGTATATGTATAAGAACTTCATTGAAGAATACTATATTGTATTTATACTAGTATATAAGTTATAATATAGTATCGAAGATATGTTCATCATAAAAGGAGGAGAATATGGGAGAAAATAAAAAAATTAAACCTAAGCAAAAAAAGCCCAAGAAGAAAAGTCGTAAAGTCTTTAAAGTAATATATATAGTTTTACTACTTTTAATCATAACTTGTGCAGCTGCTGGTTTTGGTATTATATCTGGCATGATTAAAACAGCTCCAGAGCTTGATCTTGATATATTTTTATCTAATGGAGAAACTACACTTTTATATGATAATAAAGGAAAAGAAATGGATGAGTACAAGACTCCTGAAAAAAGAATATCTGTAGATATATCTACAGTACCTAAATATCTACAGGACGCCTTTGTAAGTATTGAAGATCAAAGATTTTTAGAACATAAAGGTGTTGACATAAGAAGACTTGGAGGAGCTGTAATCCAAGATGCTAAAATAATTCTTGGTTTATCAAATGACGAAATCCAAGGTGCATCAACTATTACTCAACAGTTGGTTAAATATAAGTTTTTCCTTGAAGATTCTATAAATAATAGGGCTAATATAGAAAGAAAAGTTCAAGAGATTTATTTAGCACGTAAATTAGAAAAGCTTCTATCTAAGGAACAAATTCTTAACGAATACATGAATACTATCTTTTTAGGTGGTAATGCTCACGGAATTGAAGCTGCTTCAACCATGTACTTTGGAAAATCTGTAGCAGATGGTTTAACCCTTAAGCAATGTGCATTTTTAGCAAGTGCTGCTCAGAATCCAACTATATCTTATATGAATGCCTATGAAGCCTTTGAAAAGAAAGAAGCCTTTGACTCCCCAAGAACTAAATTGGTTCTTGCTAAAATGCTAGAGCTGGGAAAAATAACTCAAGAGGAATATGATACTGCTTTAGCAGAACCTCTTATGCTAAATTTCTCAACTTTAGAGGGTGATAAAATGGTTTATGAATGGTTTTCAAGACCTGTAATAAAACAAGTGGCAAAAGATTTAATGAAAACCTATGGGTATACTGAAGCTGAAGCCTATGAAAAAATCACCTTTGGTGGTTTAAGAATATATACAACCATGGATAGAAAACTTCAGGATTCAGTACAAAAAATTATGAACAATTATCTTAAAGAGACTCAAGGCTCTAAGGCAGATGGAGTTCAAACCTCTGCTGTAATAACAGATTATCTTAAGGGTGAAGTTAAAGTTATAATTGGTGGTATTGGTGATCAGCCAGCTATGTCTTATAATAGAGCTATCTCTGTTGGAAAGGATGGTCAAACCTTCCTACGTTCACCAGGTTCTAGTATAAAGCCACTTACTGTATATGCTCCAGCTATTGAAGGTAAAACTTTAACTGCAGGGTCAGTGTTTGTAGATGGTCCATTACCAACTTCTATTGGTTCTAAATATGCCGGTGGTGACGGTCCATATGTTCCCCAAAACTGGAATTACGTATTTGACGGATATATTACTATCCGTGATGCTCTTGCTCTTTCTAAAAATACTGTTGCTGTATCTGTAGTTGACAGAATAGGTCTAAATACCTCTGCATCCTATGGAGAAAAATTTGGATTAAGTATAACTGATAGAGATAAAACTAGTATTTCGGCTTTATCTCTAGGTGAAATAGATGGAACTACACCTTATGAAATGTCTCAAGCCTTTGGTACCTTTGGAAATCAAGGAAATATGACTACTTCAAGAATATATACTAAGGTTACTGATAAGAATGGTAAAGTTCTACTTGAGCCAAAACTTGAATCTAAGCAAGTAATTTCTCCACAAACAGCTTATATTGTTTATGATATGCTTGAAGGTTCTGTTAACAACACAGGTCCACAAGCAAAATTTGGGAATATGGAAGTTAGGGGTAAAACTGGTACCTCTGAATCTACTAAAAACCTTTATTTTAGTGGATTAACCCCTTACTACTCAGCTGCTGTATGGATGGGTTATGATAATAGTAAGGAATTACCTTTTACTAGTAGTAGCGTTCCAGCTGGTCTATGGGGTAAGATTATGGCAGCAGCTCATGAGGGACTTGAATATAAATCTCTTCAGGCTCCTGGTGGATTAACTAGTGCTTATATTTCTAAAGATTCTGGAACCCTTCCAACGGCGCTTACTAAGAGGGATCCTAGGGGAAATAGAATTTACTCTGAAATCTTTATAAGTGGTACTCAACCAACTACTCTGGATAATATCCATGTGGAACTTGACGTTGTAAAGGCTGCTGATGGTAAATATTACTTACCTTCTGATAAAACACCTAAAGATAAAATACAAAAGGTAGTATTTATAACTCGTGATACTAGATTATATTCTGGTAACATGCTTGATAATAAATACCTAGCTCCAGTGGCTAAAGATCCTACAGAATATAAGGTTGAAGAAAAAGATAAAGACAAGGATAAAGAAAAAGATAAAGACAAGGATAAAGATAAAGATAAAATACCTAATCCTAATAAACCTGGTGAAAATACAAATCCTGGTGATACAACTACACCTCCTGTAGGCCCATCTAATCCTGGTGGTGATACTGGAAATGAAGGTAACACTGGAAATAGTGAAAATAAGCCTGAAGCTTTCAATCATCTGTTAAATATCTATACTATGATCCCTAAAATATTTAGTAATGGGATAAGAGGTTAAATATTTTGTTGTAAAATTAAAGTCTTCTCAAATTTATTAATTTGAGAAGACTTTTTATATGTCTACTTAGTTTTAGAGTCAAATAGAACTGACATAAGGTATCCAAATACTACAGCTGCCGCTATACCTGCAGAAGTAGCACTTACACCTCCTGTGACAATTCCTAATAAACCATTTTTATCAACTTCCTCCATAACACCTTTAGCTAAGGAATATCCAAATCCAGGTAGTGGAATCCTAGCTCCCGATAAACCAAATTCAGCTATCTTTTCATATATCCCAAATCCTTGAAGAACTACCCCTGCTACCACAAAGATAACTAATATTCTAGATGGAGTTAATTTTGTTGTATCCATTAAAACTTGACCTATCACACAAATGATTCCACCAACTACAAAAACCCTTAGAAAATCTCCCCACATATTTATTCACCCCCAAACTCTAGAGCAATGGCATGGGCTATACCTGGTATAGTTTCACCTTGATAGTTAGATATTGTGCTTAGAAGAGCTCCTGTAGCAATTAGTAACACCTTTTTATATTTTTTCTGTATCATTCCTTTATAAATCATACTACTCATAACTGTAGCAGAACATCCTGCTCCACTACCTCCACAGTTGGTACTCTGCGATTTACAATCAAATATTTCATCACCACAATCAATATAATTTGACCCTATATTATAGCCATATTCCTTTAATAATTCAGTAGTTATTTGCTTACCAACAGAACCTAAGTCTCCACTGACAATGATGTCGTAATCACTAGGCTTTCTACCTGTGTCTTGAAAATGTTGTTTTATAGTATCAACTGCTGCTGGAGCCATGGCCGCTCCCATTTCATTAGGGTCAGTTATTCCATAATCCTTTACCTTACCAAGGGTAATATGAGTTACACGAGGTACATTATTTCCCCTTTTAGCTAATACCACTGCTGCTGCACCTGTAACCGTCCATTGAGATGAAGGCGCCCGTTGACTTCCCATTTCTAGAGGCATTCTAAACTGACGCTCTGATGATGAGAAATGAGATGAAGATACTGCCATCATATGATTACCTATATCTGCTTCTAAGCATATTGATGCTAGTGAAAGTGCTTCTATAAATGTAGAACATGCCCCATATAAACCTAAAAATGGAATATCTACTTCTCTTGCCATAAAACAAGAGGGCATTAATTGATTTATTAAATCCCCAGAAAAAACATAAGAGATATCTTGTTCTTTAAGGTGTGCTTTCTTAAGCACCTCTTGAACTACATGTAATTGCATTTTACTTTCTGCCGATTCAAAGGTTTTACAACCACATAAGTCATCCTCTAGAATTTCATCAAAATTATCCTTTAATGGACCTTCCCCTTCTTTGGGACCAACAACGGTATATGTAGCTATAAGTCTTGGTTTTGTCAATAATTCTACTGTTTGTAATCCTACTTTTCTTCCCATATTATTACCACCTAAAAATATAATATAATATTCCAAGTATAACAGAGGCACTAATGCTGTAAACAAGCACTGGTCCTGCTATAGTAAACATCTTTGCTGCTACTCCAAACACATATCCTTCTTTTTTAAATTCTATGGCTGGTGATACAATAGAGTTTGCAAAGCCTGTTATTGGGACTACAGATCCAGCCCCTGCATAATCTCCAATTCTGTCATATATACCTATCCCTGTTAATAGGGCTCCTAGAAATATCATAATAACTGTTTCCCATGCAGTAGCTTGTAATTTATCTTGACCTAAATAAATCAATGTTTTAAATATAATCTCTCCAATTACACATATTAATCCACCAGTCCAAAAAGCTCTGAAAGAATTCTTAAATATAGTTGGTTTAGGTTTGGAACTTTCATATACATTTTGAAACTTAGCTTTTATTTTAGTTTCTTTTACTTTCATTATTATCCTCCTAACATTAAAATTGTAAAAGTATTAATGATAGTATCTGCATTTTACTAAAATTTAAACAAAAAAAAGATGCTTACGCATCTTTTTTAAGTTTACAAATTAAAAACTTATGATTTTTTTAGCTTACAATCATAAAAGCTAAGAACTCTGTTTACCCCGATAGCCTATCTCTCATAATTTTTAGAACCTTTTTTTCAATTCTAGAAACTTGTACTTGACTTATGCCCATCATCTTAGCTACTTGAATTTGAGTTTTATCTTTAAAATATCTAAGTATTATAATTTGCCTTGATTTAACATCTAATTTATTTAAGGCTTCCTTCAATGCTAGTTTATCAATTACCTCATTATCTTCTTCATAATCCTCACTAAGCTTATCTATAAGTAATACTGGAGCTCCATCATCTTGATGAATAGTGTCATATAAGTATTGCATACTACTAGCAGATTCTAGTGCAGTGATTATGTCTTCTTTATCTACCTTTGAATAGTCTGATAATTCTTCAATGGTAGGTTCTCTTCCTAGTTCTTTGGTTAATGCATCCTTATCATAATGTAACTTTCTAGCCGTATTTTTAATGCTTCTACTTACCTTTATCATTCCATCATCTCTTAAAAATCTTTTTATTTCTCCTATAATCATTGGAACAGCATATGTAGAAAATTTTACATTAAAGTTCTCATCAAAGTTATTTATAGCTTTCACTAGGCCTATACATCCTATTTGAAATATATCATCGTACTCATAGCCTCTATTTAAAAACTTTTTGCTTATAGAAGAAACTAAAGGTAAATTCATTTCTGTTAAATATTCTAAAGCTTCATTATCTCCTTCTTTAGCCCGTTTTATAAGTTCTTTATTATCGTCATAATTATAGTTATTATTTCTATGAATTTTCTCACTCATATTTTTCACCTATCTTACAGTGTTGAAAGCTTTTTTCATTGTTACAGTTGTTCCCTCACCCTTTACAGATTCTACTATTAGGCTATCCATAAAAGTTTCCATAACTGTAAAGCCCATTCCTGATCTTTCTAAGTCAGGTCTAGATGTATATAGAGGCTGCATTGCCATATCTACATTGTCTATTCCTGCACCATTATCTATTACTTTTACTGTAAACTCATTTTCAATAATTGTAGCCTCTAATTTTACAAAGTTACCTTCACTTTCATTGCCATACCCATGAATAATTGCATTGGTAACTGCTTCTGATACTGCAGTTTTTATATCACTAAGCTCGTCTAATGTAGGATCTAACTGCGCAGCAAAAGCTGCTATTACAACTCTTGCAAAGCTTTCATTTTTAGATAAACTACTAAATTCAACTTTGATTTTATTTTCCATATCATTAATTCCTCCCACTAAATGTTCCTTAGTGCTTCTTCAACATTTTCATACATTGAAATTATTTTAAACATACCTGAAAGTTCAAATATTCTCTTAACTGTAGGTGTAACATTTGTTAAGCACACCTTGCCACCCCTTAAGGACATCTTCTTATATCTTCCTATTACTGCTCCAATTCCTGAACTATCCATAAAATTCACACCAGAAAAATTGAAAATTAAAGTCTTATATCCATCTTTATCTAAAATATCATCAATCCTAGTTCTAACTTCTTCTGCACTGTGATGATCAAGTTCTCCTTGAAGTGTAACTACGATTTTATCATCTAATGGTTCAAACCTAAGTAACATATGCTTCCCTCCAACCTATATTATATTCATAAACTTTACATTCAGAACATATACTAATTATACACTATATTGTTAATACGTTACAGTTTTTTCCAAAATTTATTTAAGAAATTTAATACAAAAATATTTACTTGTCAACATATTTTTACATTCATCGCCTTCATTATTTTATATTTAAGCATAATTCTCATATTTGTAAAAATATTATTGATTTAAAACTTAGCAACTTAGCGTAATAAAAATTAGAGGTATTGTTTCTCTGTGTCTTATTAATTTTAAAATTATTTAGTGAGTTCTTCATATTTATAACTATATTTATAAAAATAATATTATTAAAAAAGAGAATGCACTCAATGGATATTCTTCCCTGAGACATTCTCTTTAATATAGTGTTTGTAATTATCTTAAGCTACATATGTTTATTTACAATATCTAATATCTCTTTTTGCTTTTTCATACCATCTTCACTTAATCTTTTTAATTCACTTCTAATTTCCTCTGTATAAGCTTCATCTTTTATAGAAGAAAGATTTATTTTTACATTTAAAATTGCTCCTTCTATAGCACCTTGTGCCAATAATGCTGCTACACCACCATCAGAAATAGCATTTTTATTACCATATTTAACGCATACTAGAATTCCTTCATAAATTTCATAGGATCTTCTTGCTACTTTTAATGGTACTTGTGTTGCCGCCTTATATCCTAATTGTATTTTAGTACTTCTATCAACTTTTTCTTCATCAGTGTCCTTAGGCATTTTAAATGCAGCCATAAGTTCATTGAAAGCTTCTGTATCTTCATTCATAAGGTCTAGGAATTCATCCTTTTCTCTTCCTGATACTTCTAAATATTTATTTACTAATGCCTTCTCTTCCTCATTTAATGCTTCATAAGCTTTTTTGCCTACAGTTAAGTTAAAAACCATTGATGATAATGCACTAGATAGTGATGCACAAAGAGCTGCTACACTTCCACCACCTGGAGCTGGTGAATTTGAGCCTAATTCTCCAATAAACTCTCTCACAGTTTTTGTATCTAACATAAATATTCCTCCTATATTACTTATTTTTTTCTCTATCTACAACTATCTTACCATTTTTTATTACCTTGTCTATAGAATTTATTCCAAAGTGATAAACTAAATAATTTAAGTTTTTGCTATTAAATATAGCTATATCTGCCTTTTTACCTTTTTCTATAGAACCAACAGATTTTTCTCTATTAATAGCGCAGGCTGCATTTATAGTCATAGCATTAATTATCTCATTAGGAAGCATTCTCATCCCAAAACATGCAAAGGTCATAACATTTTGCATGGATTCAGTAGGAGATGTTCCTGGGTTACAATCTGTAGCAAGTGCAACGGCCACGTTATTATCAATCATATCTCTTGCTCTTGCAAACTTTCCAAGCATTAAATAGAAAGCTGTAGATGGTAATAATACCGCTACCACATCATTTTCACTTAAAGCCTTTATTCCTTCATCAGAAGCTGCTATTAAATGCTCTGCTGAAATACATTTTAACTCTCCTGCAAGCTCTGCTCCCTTAACAGATTCAACTTCATCACCATGAAGCTTGAGTTTCATTCCATATTCTCTACCCTTTTCAAGGATTTTTCTACATTCCTCAGTAGTGAATACCCCTTCCTCACAGAAGCAATCTATAAATTCTGCTAAATTTTCTTTTGCTATACCTGGTATTATTTCTTCCATTATAAGTTTTATAAAACCTTCTCTATCACCTTTATATTCCTTAGGAATAGCATGGGCTCCCATAAAAGTAGATACCACATCTATTGGATGATTCTTATCTAATCTTTTATTTACTTCTAATATTTTTTTCTCAGTCTCTAAGTCTAAACCATAGCCTGATTTACTCTCTACAGTAGTTGTACCGTGATTTAGCATTATATTAAGTCTACTTTTAGCTTCTGCTACTAATTCATCTAGAGATGCTTTTCTAGTGTTTTCTACAGTACTTAATATTCCTCCACCCATATTTAGGATTTCAATATACCCTACCTTATTTAATTTTAGAGGTAATTCATTTTCACGACTTCCACTATAAACTAAATGAGTATGGGGATCTACAAGTCCCGGTGTAACTGTTTTGCCTTTACCACTAATAATTATGGTATCTTCATCTATATAGGATTTATATTCCTCATCTTTTCCTACAGCAGATATTATATCGTCTTCTATAAATACAAAACCATTTTCTATGATATTGGCATCATTCATTTCTTTGCCTTTTTTTCTATGGCTACCTTCACAGGTAACCAGGCAATCAATATTCTTAATTAATATAGACATGTCTTTCAACTCCTAAGCTATTTTATTCGCTTATTCTTCTTTCTAGTATTTGGTCCATGGAGAAATTCTCTATTTGAAGATAGTATTCAGCACTATTGATTAAGGCAGCCATTGGTACAAGTCCTATAACTTCACTACCAACTACTGGTACTCCATAACGTTTTGCTTCCATCTTAACCATTTCAAAAGCTCTGTATACTGCTGTTTTTTCATAGTTTACTAAGTTCATAGATACTTGTGCTATATTTCTATCTTCAAGCATTACGCCCATAGCCTTTGCAAATCTTAATCCACCACCTAAATGTCTAACTGTCTTAGCAATGGTATCTGCTATTTGTAAATTGTCTGTACCTAAATTTACATTGAAGGCTACTAAAGGTTGTCTTGCAGCAATAGCAACGCATCCACCCTTAACATTAACTTCTTTTGGACCATAGTCTGGTGCCCATTTATCTTCTTTTATTTTTTCAAAGAAGCCTTCATATTGACCTTTTCTTACCGTTGCTAAATTTTCTCTATGTGAAGCTGTAGCTGCTTTTTCATATAAATATACTGGAATATTAAATCTTTCTGCAATTACTTTACCAACTCTATTAGCTATTTCTACACACTCTTCCATGGTAATTCCATCGATAGGTACAAATGGAACTACATCTAGAGCACCCATTCTTGGATGAGCTCCTGTATGAGCACTCATATCTATATTTTCATAAACCTTTTCTGCCATATTTATTATCGCTTTCTCTAGAGCTTCTGGTTCTCCTACCACAGTAACAACAGATCTATTATGGTCTGCATCACTAGAATAGTCTAGTAACTTTACGCCTTCTACTCCTCTAAATACATTTACTATAGCTTCAATTTTTTCCTTGTCTCTACCTTCACTAAAGTTAGGTATACATTCTACTATTCTTGCCATAATTAACTCCTCCTATTTATTTATAGTTGATACCAATACCTATATTTGTAGATATTGGTATCAACTTTTATTTTTAAATTACAATATACTAATTCTTTAAAGTCTTTATAGTTTCATTAATAATTAACCTTAACTACTTCTTCAACTTTATTAGCTAGTTCTCCACTACGAAGAAGATCTGTAACCTTATCTATCTCTTTATACATAACTACATCATTTTCTATAAAGTTAACTACATCTCTAACTGATTCATAGGCAACTTTAGTACCCTTACCTAAGGTATAATCCTCCCTAAAATCAATAGCTTGACATGCTGCTAAAATTTCAGTAGCTACTACTCTCTCTGCATTTCTTATTATATCCCTTGCCTTTCTAGCTGCTATTGTACCCATGCTAACATGATCTTCTTGGTTTGCAGAAGAAGGTATTGAATCAACACTAGCAGGGTGAGCAAGGATTTTATTTTCAGAAACTAAAGCTGCTGCTGCATATTGCGTTATCATAAATCCAGAATTTAAGCCACCATGTTTAACAAGAAAAGCTGGAAGATCATTTAATTGATAGTTAATTAATCTTTCAAGTCTTCTTTCAGATACATTGGCAATTTCACTCATAGCTATACCTAAGAAGTCAAAAGTTAATGCCATAGGTTGACCATGGAAGTTTCCTCCTGAAATAACGTCTCCTTCCTCTGTTACTATTGGGTTATCTGTTACTGAATTAATCTCTATTTCTACTTTATGTTTTGCATAATTTAATGCATCCTTAGAAGCTCCATGAATTTGAGGTATACATCTTAAGGTATATGCATCCTGTACTCTAATTTCCCCTTGAGATGTCACAAGAGAACTTCCATCTACTAAAGCTAATATGTTCTTTGCTGTTTCAATTTGCCCTTCATGAGGACGTATGTTATGAGTTCTTAAATCAAAAGCATCTCTTATTCCTCTTAGTGCTTCTACTGTTAATGCAGCAGCTATATCTCCACTCTTAATTAAGTTTATTCCATCCCATAAAGCCAAAGCTCCAACCGCAGTCATAACTTGAGTACCGTTAATTAATGCTAGTCCTTCTTTAGCTATTAATTGAATCACTTCTATACCAGCTTTATTCATAGCTTCTCTACCACTTATTATTTTACCCTGATACTCAGCTTCTCCTTCTCCTAACATTGGTAATACCATATGAGATAATGGTGCTAAATCACCAGATGCTCCTAAAGATCCTTTCTCTGGTATTACTGGATGAACTCCCTTATTTAGCATAGCCACCAAAGTTTGTAGTGTCGATAATCTTATTCCTGAGTATCCTTTGGATAAAGCATTAGCTCTAAGCAAAATTATTGTTCTTACTATATCTGTATCAAGGCTGTTTCCAAAACCACAAGCATGAGATATAATTAAATTTCTTTGAAGAGTTTTACAATCTTCACCTGATATAGATACATCAGAAAATTTTCCAAAACCTGTAGTTATACCGTAAACTACTCTATCTTCTTCAACAATTTTATCTACAATTTCTCTAGATTTTTCTACTCTTTTTATGGCTTCTTCACTAAGCTCAACTTGATAATTATTTCTAGCCACATTTACTATATCTTCAAGTCTTAAGTCGTTTCCATTGATTATTACTTTATTCATTAATATCTCCCCTTTACAATATACTTACCTATATAATTACTATTCTTTATAAAATCAAAATAACCTTTTAATTACCTCGTCGGAATATTATGAATATTTTTAATGTATTATCATTTTAACTTACTAAAGAATTATTTATTAAGCTAAATAAAGTGTTACAACAGTATTATTCTTATATATTGTATAAATAAAAAATTTATACTATTTCATGTTTTATAATCTTAAAAGACTGTATCAGAATAGTTTTGCAAATTACACTGATACAGTCTTCCTAATTCCTAATGGTATCCTTAGCTAATTCAATCATGGCTAAGATAATAATAGTACTTCCAATTATTATTTTAAAAGATATGGATTCTCCTAAAATAATAACTCCTAAAACTAAAGAAACTATAGGCTCTAAAGCACTAAAAATAGCTGAATTAGTGGGACCTATTAACTTTACTCCTTTTAGGAATGCCATTAATGCAACAACGGTAGATATAAATGCAATCAACAATATAGATATAATTCCATAAAAATTTATTGGATTATTAAAACTATTAGTAACAACTCCTGTAGCACTTCCAACTATTGCTGAAATTACAGATATGTAGAATGTCATAACATAACTATCTATATTTTTAACTTTATCATTAGAAGCGCCTAGAACGTATATAGCATAACATAATGCAGATAACAATACCAATACTACTCCAATAGTATTAATGCTTCCAACCTTAATATCTAACATTATAAATACACCTATAGTAGTTACCATCAAATATAAAAACTTTTTTAATTTAAATTTTTCTTTGTATATTATTATGGATAAAATCATAACCATTAAAGGATATGTATGTAATATCATTCCTGCTATACCTACATCTATATAATTATAGGCTATGAATAATAGTATAGATGTCATAGAATATCCTATCACTCCCATAAATAATATAAGTTTTATTTGTTCTTTACTTACCCTAAGTGAAAGTTTTTTAGTTTTTATATATATAAACAGTATTATTGATGCAAAAGTAAACCTTAGAGCTAATGTATTTATTGGATTTGCACCACCTTTATATGCAAGCTTTGCTAAAATGGGCATTATTCCAAAGGCTATAGATGCTATTGCAATATAAAAAATTCCCTTAATTTTATTGCTACTCTTGTCCATGATTTTACCCCTCCCCTACTAAATCAACATGCATACTAAAATTTTAATATATATGAAAGGTACACCACAAATTAATTCTATATTTATTTATAGCTATCATTATTATAGCTGTGTTCGTGCTATTGTTCTTTATAACTACATCTGTTTTCTTCTAGTATATAACCTTGTATAAACCTAAAATAATTATTTCTATTCTATCTTTAAAAAGCTCCCTCTCTCTTAAATACTTTTAAAAAAGTAGTAAATAATATTTTTATATCGTACCAAATAGAAAAGTTACATATATAAGTTAAATCATAGTAAATAGTTTTTCCTAATTCTATTTCTCCTCTTCCACTAACTTGTGCAAGTCCTGTTATTCCAGGTAATACTAATAATCTTTGATAATAGTTTTCTGGATAATATTTTACAACTTCAGGTATTTCAGGTCTTGGTCCAACTAAGCTCATATGGCCAAATAAAACATTAAATAGTTGTGGTATTTCATCAAGGCTTGTGTTTCTCAAAAAACTACCTAATTTTGTGATTCTATTATCACTCTTACTCTGAAATACAAAGTTATCCATATTAGTTGGGTCTATTTGTAATTCTCTCTTACTTTCAGCTGATACCACCATAGTTCTGAATTTATATATGGTGAAATTTCTTCTATCTTTTCCTACTCTAATTTGCTTAAATAATACTGGCCCCTTACTATCTAGTTTTATTGCTATAGCAATAACTAAATATATTGGAAGTAATATCACTATACCTATAAAAGATAATATAATATCAAAAATTCTTTTTACTCCAAATTGAATTTTTTTATTCTCTATTTTTTCCTTTATATCTATTACTATATTGTTCTCCAAAATAATTCCTCCTTGTACGAACACAAAATTATTATATCATTTATTTCATAAAAAAAATATTTTTAAATTATTATGAATTTATTATTACATATCTATATTATGTGAATTTGTAATATAAATATATATTTATGCCTATATTTCATACAAATTTAACTATTTTTCATCTCTTTTGTTAAATTATAAATTAAAAGATCTAATTCCATATAAAAACTAGATCCTTTAACTTTTATATTTATTTATGGTAATTACTTATAATATGTGTAACTGCATTAATTACATCTTGAACATCTTCATCTGTCATCTTTGGATACAATGGTAATGACAGTATAGTATCAAAGTAACTTTCAGCTACTGGGAAATCCCCTTCCTTATAATCAAAATGCTCTCTATAATAGCTCATTAAATGTACTGGTATGAAATGAACACTGGTACCTATGTTAGCTTCTCCCATAAGTTCTATAAACTTATCTCTATCAATTGTAAGTTTATCAAGCTCTAGTCTTACTACATAAAGATGCCAAGAATGAGTAGTATAATCTGCTTCTGGTGGAAGTTTAATTCCATCAAGTGTAGAAAAGCCTTCTTCATATTTCTTTACAATTTCTTTCCTTCTATCTTGCATTGCAGATAATTTATTCATTTGTGTCTTCGCAAGAGCTGCTTGGATGTCGAACATATTATACTTATGACCCGGATATTCTATATCATATCTCCAAGCCNNCCAAGCTCCACCTTTTCCATATCTATTCCATGCTGCTTTGCTCATACCATGAGTTGACATTACTCTTGCTTTTTCAGCTATGTCTTCGTTGTTAGTTGTAAGCATTCCACCTTCACCTGTACATATATTTTTAGTTGCATAGAAACTAAAGGATGCACAATCACCTTTTTTACCTATTAAATCACCCTTATAAAAAGTATCAATTGCATGAGCTGCATCTTCTGATACGAAAAGATCATATTTTTCTGCTATAGCTCTAATTTTATCCATATCACAAGCATGACCTGTGTAATGTACTGGAACTATAGCAGTAGTTTTATCTGTTATCTTCTCTTCTATCCTATTTGCATCTATACAAAATGTTTCTGGATCTACATCTACAAATACAGGAGTTGCTCCTACATGAATTATTGTATTAGCTGTAGCTGCAAAAGTAATTGGAGTTGTTATAACTTCATCTCCTGGTTTAACTCCCCCAGCTATCAAAGCAATATGTAATGCAGCTGTAGCAGAATTCATAGCAACAGCATATTTAGCGCCTGTATATTCTGCAAATCTCTTTTCAAATTCTATAGTTCTTGGTCCTTTAGCTACCCAGCCTGATTTTAATGTTTCTACAACCTCATTTATATCTTCATCATCAATTAGTGGCACTGCATAAGGTAAAAAAGTTTCTCTTTTTTTATACATATAAATTCTCCTTATCTTGACATTTCTGTATTTTTACTTATATTTTTATTTGATTTAAATAAATAAAAATGTATCAGTCCTTCTAAAAATCCAATTCCATAACTAATATGTAATATAGGAAATATTATGGATACATATTTGAATAATTTTCTTTTTTGTTTTGTAATTTTAAAGGATTCAAATAAATCACTTATTATATATATTCCTAATACACTTATCCATATATAGAATATTGGCTTAAATAACATACTTAATAAAATTCCTAAAATATTTCCTAATACAAACATCATAGGAATTAAATGTCTTATTGATGCAGTTTTACCATGCTTCTGCATAACTCTAACTTTCCAAAATCCATATTGATAATATTGTTTCCACAATTTTTTTAAAGAGCCTCTGCTATAGTAAACTGATTTAATACACGGCGATAATAATACTTTATATCCATTTTTTATCACTCTAAAATTTAATTCGTCATCTTGATTTCTAACTAATTCCTCATCAAAATATCCTATTTCATTCAATACTTCTTTCCTGTAACCTCCAAAAGCTACAGTATCAACAAATACTTCATGTCGAGCATATCTAAAAAGTGCATTTCCAACGCCAAAAGGCGAGCTCATAGCAAGGGATATTGCTTGCCCAACTTCATTCTCACTTACTGTTTCTATTGGACCACCTACACAACCTATTTCCATATCTTTATACAACAACTTTACATTGTTCTCTACAAATTTTTCATCAGCATAAGCATGGGATCCAAAAATTATTATTATGTTAGAATTACTGTATTCTATCCCACAATTCATACCTTTAGGTGCCGTCAATTCTTTATTATCTATTAATTTTACATTTTCATAATTACTTTCATACTTTTTTATTATTTCTCTACTTCCATCTATAGACATACCATCACATATCAATATTTCATATAAATTTTTTGGATAAGTTTGTTTTAAAAATGAATCAATACACTTTCCAATATACTTTTTTTCATTTCTACAGGGTATTACTACAGAAACTGTTTTAGTAAATTCCATACTTTCACGTCCTAAATAATTAATTTATTATATAATTCTGTTTAATTTTCTATTTATATCTGATGAAGTAAAACCTTTCTCTTTTGCAAAGTAAAATAATATCTCTTTTAATGTATTACTATGCTAATCTATGCTTTAACTAAAATATTAACCTATACTATCTAACTTCTAAAGCACTAGTATATATATTATTTACATTATTAAAATTATCTAATACATTATAATTTTCAACAACAAATTTTCTTCCATACTCCCCCATTGTTCTTCTTAACTCTTTATCTAGTATTAATTTTTCAATAGCATTTTTTAATTGACTCACATTTTTTGTCTCAACAACTATACTACTATTGTTAGGACTCGTAGCTTCTGGCAATCCTCCCGTATTAGTTACGATAGTAGGCGTTCCACAAGCTTGAGCTTCTACTGCTGAAACTCCAAAACTTTCAAATAAAGAAGGTATTACTGCGATATCGAATTTATTAAAATTTTCTACAACTTTTTTTTGATCAATATATCCTAAAAACTTTACTCTATCCTCTATATTTAATTCTTTACACAGTTTTTTCAAGCTTTCTTCTAAGGGGCCTCTTCCAGCCAATTGAAGCTCTATATTATGATATTTATAGCATAATTCACCAAAAGCTCTAATCAAATACTCTATACCATATTTAATATCAAAAGTTTTTATTGCACCTATTATAACTTTTTCTTTCTCTTTGTATCTACTATCAAATGGTTTAAATATATTAATATCAACTCCAAATGGGGTAATTTGTATATCTTTATATGTATATTTTTTAGTCTCCTCTGCCATAGCTTTACTAGTAGACAAAATTATATCTGCTCTTGATAAGTTTTTCTCTAAGAACTTTTGACATATTATATTTTTCTTTGGAAATTCATAAACATCACTTCCCCATACGGATATAATATAGGGATGAAATCCAGTTAATCCACCTAGAAAACCATAGCTAGTAGCATAATGAGCATGTAGAATATCTGGTTTAATTTTTTCCACTAATTTTCTAACCTTAGCAATAAACTTAAAATACTCAACTTTGTATAATAAACTTTCTTTTTCTACTTTTTCTGACTCAATATTAAAGCTATGAACTGTTACTCCAGGTATATCTCCATTATTTAAGGATATTACATGAATATCATATCCTAGATCTTTAAAAAAAGAACACCATTTCTTAGTATGTACACTATTTGCATCAGATAAATAACAAATTCTCATATTTACTCCTTCTATCTTAAGTCTGCTTTTGGTATAAACTATTAATAACTGCGCTTGCTCTTGCTTTCCATGTATTTTTATTGTAAGCAACCTCTAAATTTTTTAACTTACCATTATACTCTATAAGATAATTTTTTTCTAAATAATTTAATATACTTTTTATACTTTCAAAATTATAATCAGTAGTGTATCCTATTCCATTATTAATTATAAACTTTCCACAAGCAGTATTATTAATACCTAATATTGGCTTTCTATAAGATATATATGAAAATAACTTCATTGGCATGGCAAACTCCCAATATGCTGTGGGCTCTATTACCAAGGAAAAAATATCCGCATTCAATGCTTTCTTGTCAAGTTCACTTCCACTTTTATGAATTACACGTATTCTATTATTTAAATATTGTTGATAATAATCTTTGTTTGCTTCCCAATCATCGGGTCTACAGCATATATCTAATTCAAATTTTTCATTCTCATAGATAGCCTTAACTATCATCTCTATGTTGTATAATTCTTTACTTAATCCACCTACATATAGTAATTTTATAGTTGAATCTTTTATTAGATCTCTATTGTCTAATAATTTTTGTTCACACCCTGAAGGTAATGGTATTACAGGTTTCTTTAAATTTAAAGGAATATATTTTTCCATTTCTTCGGATGGCAAATATAACACATCAATAATATTTCTATATTTAATTAAATCATAATAGTAAAATGTATACGCAACCATTTTCTTCATAAATGGAACACTCTTTTTATATTGGTCAAATCTCCAATGTATGTCTCTATAAAATACTCCTATTTTTATATTATGATTCTTGCAAAATTTAAGAAATCCAAAATCTAAAAAAGGATGTGTAGGTAAATGGTGTGACTCTGTAAGTAAAGTAGGTTCTGTAGAACTTTCCATATAAACAAAATCATATTTTTCACCATTCTTTATTTCAATCTTTATTTTATTTATTATATTTTTTCTCTCTTTACCATTTCCTTCTATAATGGATACTTCGTAGCCTGCATCTTCAAACCCTTTAATTATATTAATTGGTCTTATATTAGATGCACTTGGATGATCCCTATTAATTTTGAATGGATAGTATATTATACATTTATTCATATATAAATCCTGCTTTCCAAATATATCATAAATTTTCTTTTTAATTATATACCAATAATTATATTTTAATACAACTAATTCAAACTGTTATTATTAATAAATTTATATAAGTATTTACTTGAATAATTGATAAATACAAATAATAATATTATAAGTATTATATTAGAGCTATATATAAAATCAAAGAATCCACCTTGAGTAGCATAAGCTAAATCACTTGTTAATATAGCAAACAATGCTACACTCAAAGCACTTTTTCTTATTTTTTTTGCAAATATATAGTATATTAATCCAAATAATATTCCCATATAAGCAATACTAGTTAAAACCCCTATGACTCCAAAATTAGCATATGCCTCTCCAATAAAAAATGCATTCATAACTCCTGCAATTCCATCAAATACATTTCTTGAACCATAAAATGCCATAACAATCTTAGCTGACCTTATATGTGGCAAATTTAATCCAAGTAAATTGGTAATTGTTCCACTCATACTTCTTCCCATAAGAAATGGAAAAGAATTAGGAAACAAATCAAAATGATAAATTAATGTTCCTACTTGAGTAAAAATTATCCTGCTTATTGGGCCATCATGTATAGATAGCGTTAAAACATATCCTGTTACTTTATACATTAATGCAATAATACCCGATAATCCACCTACCACAATATACATATATAATCTTTTTATACCATTATTAATTAAAATATATAATATAATAAATGTGAATAAATAAAATACTACTGGTGTTTTTGCAAAGTTATATGTCTTTACAATAAGTGATGATCCAAATAAAACAATAAATAATACTATCCATCTTATTTTTTTTGTAGTTATTGCATAAGCAAATGATATATATGATGTAACTGGTATAAATGACAATATGAGTATGTTCTTTACATACTGATTGATTATAACTGTATTAGAAATTATAATTCTTTCTGTTTTAAAATTAAACCCAGCTTCTGCATGTAAAAGTTTTATAAGAGGAATATATCCAATTTTAATAAGTAATAATATCATCATTAAAACACATACACTTGCTATTAATAGTACAATATAAAAGATAATTTTTTCATGGTCAACTTGTGTATCTTTTTCTAAATATCCATTATAAACTTCTTCCATATCAACTCTTAGTAACTTATGTGTAGCTATAATCATTAATGGCAATAAAATTGCAGTAAGAAATACAAAGAAAAAAGTAGTACTTATTGTTTTATCATGTAATATATAGTTCATTGTATAGTGTTTCCTATCACCTAAAAAAACTAAACTAGCCCCAATATAAGTTTGTAACACAAATAAATAAAATGTGTATGAAATTATATTAAGTTTTCTTATACTTAAAGTTCCAGCTGCTTTTTTAAATAAATAGGTACTTAATGTTAGTCCAAATGCAACTAATAATATCTTTAAAATCATATAATTTTCTTCCTTTACTTAGTATCATTATATATGCTATTTACAAAAAACTCTTTTGTTTTAGTATCAGCATTTCTAAACCTTGTCTTCATTTCCATTATTTGCATTCTATCTACTTCATCATCTAAATAAAATTCATTCATCTTTTCTAAATCAGCTAATATAGCAACATCTGTAACTTCTGTAAATCTAAGATTAATTTTTTGTAGCTTCTCTAAGTTTCTAATTGAATTTAAATTATCAACATCATTATATGAAATATTTAATTCTTGAAGATTATAATTATCTTTAATAAACTCTAAATTTCTAATATTATTATATGAAATCTCCAATATATTCAAATCAGTAATGGCTTTTAATGAATTGATATTTTCAATTCCATTTCTATTAGCTTTTAGCTCTATAAGATTCACTAAATTCTCCACTCCTGTAAAATCAACCATATAATTGTAAGAAACATCCAAATTAATCAAACTAATAATCTTAGTTAATGGTTTTATATCATTAACTCTATTGCTTCCTAAATTCAATATTTTTAAGTTATTTAAACCTACCAATGAATCTGTATTGCTTATATTATTCTTCATTAAATTTAGTGAAACAATTCCATTTAAATCTTCTAATGGTGTAATATTTTTTATATTGTTACCAGCTAAATTTAATTCAACTAGATTTTTTAAAGCACTTAAAGAACTAATATCCTCTATTTTATTATAACTTAAATCTAAGTTTTTTATATAAGATAAGTCTTTTATTTCTTCTATATTACTAATTTCATTTAAACTCAAATCTAGATTCTTAAGGGATGTAAAATTTTCTATCCCTTTAATACTTTTTATTTCTTTATCCTTTAGATTTAATTCTTTAATAGAATTTATATCAACGTCATAAATTTCACCTATATATTTTTTAATTTCCTTACGCACAGCCATTTCAAATTTTTTATCTTCAATTTGTATAACTTTAGCATTCCTATACTTTTTTATATTCATTTTACTATTTTTAGCAATATTAATTCCTATACTTGATAATAATATTACAAAAATAACAATAATACTTGACATGTAAATTGATTTTTTATTATTTTTTATATAATCTAAAACTTTGTACATAAAACCTCCATCATTTTTTAAATATTTTATTTTTCATTTCTTTTATTGAATTAATTTCTTCTTTATTAAATAAGAATAACCCTTCAAATGTAAAATTTTCTTTTTTGATAAATATAATCACATACACTATACCATACACTGCATAAGAAATACTTGAAGCAATGGCAGCACCATTTATTCCTATTGCAGGTATTAAACATGCATTAAATACAACATTAACAGCAAAAACTACAAATGTTATGTATAAATGAACTTTAGGTTTACCTGAGCTTTGAAAATATGAAGAAGAAACCCTACCTATAGATGCAAATAAAATTCCTATAAATAGTATTATAGTTGGAGCTTTCGCTTCTCTAAATGCTTCTCCATACACAATTGGAATAAGTGTGGTACAAAACATTCCTATTATCATTAATACTAGTGTAATATAAAATGTAACTTTTATAGTATTACTTGTAAGCCTCTTACGTTCATTTTCGTTACTATTACTCATATTATAAAGTCTTCCCAATATGGCACTGGATACACTACTTGGAATCATAAATAACAATTCTGCTAATGATACAGCTGTAGAGTAAATTCCAAGTTGTGATTTTCCAAGCATAAAATCTATAAAAAATTGATCAATTTTATAGTTCATGAATATAAATAGAGTAGCTAAATATATTGTTAGTCCAAATTTTAATTCTTTCTTGATTAATATTTTATTTAAAACAAATTTAAAATTAACTTTTAAATTTTTAATTAAAAATATAGAATTAAATATTACTGGAAATGAAATAATCAATAAATAAGTATATAAATTTAAAGTATTTGTAATCCATAATATAATTATTGTACCTAATTTCAATATATTTGAATTTAAATTGATTTTATTTACTTCGACTATTCTTTCATCTGAAATATAAAAAGTTGATAAAAACTCAGCTATCATTGTAAATGTTAGAATACATACCCCTAATATAACCATAAAATAATTATATTGAGTAAATATAAGCCCTAATCCTTTTCCTAATATTATGGTTAGAGACATAATTAAACATATAATTGTTGTGTATGTAAAATTACTATTTAGCACCTGTAAACTTGTATATTCAGTTTTCTTACTAAAGTATGGAGTAGCATATGTTATTCCAAAATGTCCATATTGACCTATTGTTTGAAAAAACAATAAAAATGATACTGATATACCTTTTCCCTCTGTTCCCAATACTCTAGAAACTATAATACTAACTAAAAAAGCTAATACTGATATACTAATTTGGGTAAGAAAATTACTCGCTATATTTTTTTTATATCCCACAGTGAACCCTCACTTACTTGTTTTTCATTTCCTTCATATCCATAGTAGAAAAATCTCCTAATGGAAACTTAACAGGCATTCCTGTTGCTGTAGACTTGTAAGCAGCTAATATTATTTCTAGAGGTTTTTTAGCCTCTTCTCCACTTACTAGTGGCTGCCTATCTTCTATAATAGAGTCTACTACATCTTTAAATAATAAAGTATGCCCAAATCCATAAACACTATCTGGATCTGCTTCTTGTGCTGCCAAAACTTCCTCTTCACTTTCCTCTGAACCTTCAATTCTCCAAGTTTCAATTTTGTTTACTGCAAGACCACCTATGCAAATAGCTGCCTTTTCCCCAAAAATACTTAATGTTTCCTCTAAATTCGTAGGATACACACAAGCACTTCCTTCTATTACTCCTATAGAACCATTTTTGAATCTTATTAGTATAGCTCCAAAATCTTCAGCGTCAATATCCCTTAAGAAAGTATCACACTGAGCATATACTGTATCAACATCTGAGCACATCATCCATTGTAGTAAATCTATATTATGGATACATTGATTCATTAATGTTCCACCATCAAGTTCATAAGTCCCTCTCCAAGGAGCTTGCTCATAATATCCCATGTTTCTATTCCAAAGTATCCTTGCTGTTCCATTAACCATCTTACCAAAATTATTTGCTTCAACTTCACTTCTTAATTTTTGAATAGCAGTATTAAATCTATTTTGATGTGATACACATAATTTAACATTATTTTCTTTAGCACAAGCTATCATTTCATCAGCATCTTTAATTGATAACGCCATTGGTTTTTCAACTATAACATGAATATGTTTTTTCATACAATTTATAGCGATTTCTGGATGATATCCACTTTCAGTTGCTATATACACTATATCTATATCTTCTTTTTCTAACATTTCTTTATAATCTTTATATGTATTTACTATTGCATCCTTACCTATTTTTTCAATATATTCATCTTTTTTCGCTGTTGCCTTTTCTTCAACAGGGTCACAAGTTGCTACTAGTTTTAATGTTTCTTTATTATTTACTATTGCCTCTATTCCTTTATAGGATATCCTTCCACATCCAATAACAGCTACATTAAAATTCTTCATTATTAATTCCTCCTAAAACTTTATATATATTTATAAGCTTTTCTTCTTCTTGTTTCCAATTAAATTCCTCTGAAATAGCCTTTATCCCATTATCACCCATACACTTAATTAAATCTTCATCCATGAGTAATTTTGCTATATTTTCAGCGATATCAACCTCATCTAGAGGATTTATTACAATACCCGAATTATATGCTGTTATATATCTCTTTATAGGAGGCATATAACTTCCTATTACGGGAATACCACAACTCATGTATTCAAATTGCTTTGTGGGAATATTTTTAAAATATTTAGGTTCAGGTAATAGTGGAACAAGTCCTATTTTTGATTTGTACATATATTCTCTCACTATATCATGATCTACTCTGCCAGTAAAAATAATATTACTTTCTAAATCATTATCACTGATATATTTCATTAATATATCCTTACATTTAGCATACCCAAACGGTCCTACAAATACCATCTTTATATTTTCATACTTAGGATTGCTTTTTAAAATTTTAATTGCCTTTAATATTTGTAGAGCACCTCGCTCTATTGTTATTCCACCTTGATATATAATATCATATTCTTTTTTTATTAAATCATTTTTTATAGCATTAAATTGAGTGTAATTATGTATTACTTCAACACTCTTACTAATGTTATTAAACCTATCTTTAACAGCTTCATCAGCTGTAATTATAAAATCAAACTTTTTTGATATATAAAGTTCACTTTTATCTACCATAAGTGTAGTTAATGCTCGTATAGGTTTGGGTACCTTCTTTGACATCCTAACCATATCTGGATAATGTTCATGAACATCATAAATTATTTTTGAACTTGGTAATTTTCTTTTTATCTTTAATGCTTTATATATAATTTCAAAATCATGAAAATGATATATATCCGCTCTTTCTTCTATGGCCTTTTCAATTATTAAATCTAAAATAAAAAATCTCCCTTTTAAATCTTTTGGTTTAGGTATACCTTTTATCTTTATTCCTGAAACTATCTCAAATTCCTTATCATAAGGACCTATTATAGTAATATCATCACATATCTTTTTAAGAGAATTTGCTTGCTTATAGAATATTCTTGAATCAAAAGGACTATGCCCCGTGGTTAGTATACATATTTTCATGCTATATATTCCACCTCTTCTCTTTTACTTACACGCCTCTAAATATTTTTCTTTTAGACTTATAGCACTTCTCTTCCAAGTAAATTTAGTCATAACCTTTTTCTTAGCTAATAATGCCATATGCTCTCTTTTGTCCTCATTATTTATTATATACTCCATCTTTACTACTAAATCTTCTACATCTCTTGGATTCACTAATAATCCATCTAAGTTATCTTCAATTACATCCTCTATGCCTTGACCTTTACAACCAATAACAACTTTCTCTTGAGCCATTGCTTCAATATATACTACACCAAATCCCTCTTTGTAACTTGGAAGAACGAAAAAATAACATTGATTCATATATCGCATTAATTGTTTATGAGGTATTTTACCTTTAAAAATCACCTTATCCTCAACGCCTCTAATCCTAGCAAGCTCTTTTAAATTTTCTCTTTCTTGTCCTTGTCCAACAATAACTAAAACTAAATCTTCATATTTTCCATGAATTTTAGCAAAAGCCTCTATAATATAATTAATCCCTTTAGTCTGAATAAGATTTCCTGCTGTCAAAATATATTTTTTATTCTTAAATTCTTCTTGTATTTGCTTATTTTTATCAACTAAAATATCTTTTTCATTTACTCCATTAGGAATTACCACATAGTTTTTTCCCGACTTAGAATATTTAAGTGCATCATTCTTTAGCTTATCACTTACAAAAATACACTTATATGAAGCTTCTAAAACTTTCATTACATTATCTCTGCATGCCTTGCTAAAGTTAACCGTATAATTCATATCTTGACCATGAATAGTTACAAACAAAGGTTTATTATAAGACTTATTTAATAACATAGCTCCATATCCATCTGGCAAAGCTACATGGGCATGAATTATATCAAACTTAAAATTCTCATATATCTTTTCTACTGTATTTTTTATTCCTTTATAAATTCTATTTCCATCTGATTTAAAGTCTATATTTCTAGGTAAAAATATAGCTCTTGGATAATATACTTCTATTCCATCCCAAACAGCTTTCTTTGGGATATTATAATATCCCTTATATTTATCTGAAACTAATGATAATAAAAATGGTGTATATGGTACCGGTGATACAACCTTCACATTTATATCTGGAAATTCTTCTAGCATTGCTTCAACTTGTTTATGTATAAATATACCATTATTTTCATTAAAACTATTAGGATACATATGTGATATTATCAATACATTCATAAGTAATTCTCCTCATAATTTTTAGATACAGTACTTTTTTATACTGTATCTAAATCTAATTCCTAAATATATTAAAGTTTATTTATTTTATCTCTATTTTTTTTAACATTCTTTGTCGCATTTCTTGTATCATAAAGGAGCTTAGCCTTTTCAACCATTAATTCATAGTCATAACAACTGTGATCTGTAGTGATGATTACTATATCAGCATTATCAATTTCTTTTTCCCAATCTACTGATATATATTGGATACCTTTATGTTTGAAAGATTGGATATATGGATCATTAACCATTATGTTCGCACCATTTTTCTCTAATATCTCAAGTACTTTCAATGTTGGTGACTCTCTCATATCATCTATATCTTTTTTATATGCAGCACCCATAACAAGTACTTTTGCACCATTTAATGCCTTTTTATGACCATTTAAAAGCTTCATCACATTCTCAACTACAAATTCTGGCATAGAATCATTAATTATACCTGAAGTCTCTATAAGTTTTGTATGATAATCATACTCTTTAGCCTTCCATTCTAAGTAGAATGGATCTAGTGGTATACAGTGACCACCAAGACCTGGACCTGGATAGAATGGCATAAATCCATAAGGCTTAGTTTTTGCAGCTTCAATAACTTCCCAAATGTCAATCTCCATTTTATTACACAATATTGCCATTTCATTAGCTAAGGCTATATTTATATTTCTAAAGGTATTTTCAAGAATTTTTTCCATCTCAGCTACTGCTGGTGAAGATACCTCCATAATTTCTCCATCTAATACACATCTGTATAAAGTTCCTGCAACCTCAGTACAATCTGGTGTACATCCACCTACAACCTTAGGTGTATTTTTAGTATTATATTCCTTATTACCAGGATCTACTCTTTCTGGTGAAAATGCTAAAAAGAAATCCTCTCCACATTTTAATCCACTTTCTTCAAGAATTGGTTTTATAACTTCATCCGTTGTTCCGGGATAGGTTGTGCTCTCAAGAACTATAAGCATTCCTCGCTTTAAGTATTTTGCTACATCTTTTGTTGAATTAACTACATATGATAAGTCCGGCTGTTTATAAAGATCAAGAGGTGTTGGTACAGCTATACATACTGTATCTATTTCTTCTATGAAACTAAAATTCGTAGTTGCTTTTAGCTTACCTGCTTTAACAAGGGCTGATAAGTCATTATCTACTATATCACCTATATAATTTTCTCCATTGTTAACCATAGCAACTTTTTTATCTTGAACATCAAATCCTATAACTTCATATCCCGCCTTAGCTTTTTCTACTGCTAGAGGAAGTCCTACATATCCAAGACCTACTACACCTAGTTTAGCTGTTTTATTCTTTAATTTTAATAATAATTCTTCCTTTAATTGACTCATAATTGTTCCTCCCATTAGTAATTTATTACATTACACAATTCGTTACATATCTTAGTCTTTCTTTCTTTTATATGTAGGAACTTTTTCTTCAAGCAATTTTATTATTTCCTCTTTAGTCATATTATCTACATTTCTAAACTGTTTTATAGCTTCTTCAATAAATTCTATAGTAGCATCTTTAGGTTTTTCTACAAAAATTTTATTGTGCTCTGTAGATGTAAGTGCTACTTCATCCATTAAAAGTTCTTCATACAACTTTTCTCCTGGTCTTAATCCCACATATTCTATTTTAATATCTACATCTGGCTTGTATCCAGATAGTGTTATTAAATCTCTTGCTAAATCAACCATTTTAACCGGTTTACCCATATCTAATACAAATATCTCTCCACCATCTGCAAGACCACCAGCTTGAATAACTAATTGAGCTGCCTCAGGAATAGTCATAAAGAACCTTGTTATTTCTGGATGGGTTACTGTTACTGGTCCACCCTTTTCAATTTGCTTTTTAAATAGTGGTATTACTGAACCATTACTTCCAAGAACATTTCCAAATCTAACTGCTACATAATCTGTTTTACTAACTTCATTAAAAGCTTGAATTATAAGTTCACAAAATCTTTTAGTTGCTCCCATTACATTAGTTGGATTTACTGCCTTATCTGTACTAATTAAAACAAACTTTTTAACATTATATTTATCACAGCATTTAGCTACATTATATGTACCTAAAATATTATTTTTAATAGCATCTCCCGCATTTCCCTCCATTAGAGGTACATGTTTATGGGCTGCTGCATGGAATACCACTTCTGGTTTGTGC